>NZ_LXHX01000025.1:0-19410 GCF_001649495.1 Emticicia sp. MM
TGTGGTTGTGGGAAAATAGACTCAAATTAATGGCTATTGTTACACTTGTCTACGATTTCTTACTTTCTTTTCTTAGAAATTGGAGTTGTTTTATTCCATTATTCCTCAAAAAGTGGGCTCATAGAACAGGAAATCGGTACCGAAATGCTTCGATACCGATTTACAGATTAAGAATAGCATCATCCAATGCCCTATTTGCATTGTGGGGTAATATTCAAAATTCGGGATGACTCATGTTTCTGAGTGAGTGGTATTTTAAGTGGCAGTGCTATAGACTGCCGACTTTCTATCTATTCATCGTCAACAAAAACTCTTCATTATTGCGAGTTCCTTTCATTTTATCAAGTAAGAATTCCATCGTTTCCATTGGGTTCATATCTGCCATGAATTTACGCAATAACCATACTTTTTGTAACGAATCTTTATCCATCAATAAATCTTCACGACGTGTACCCGATGCTAAAATATCAATCGCAGGATAAACACGTTTGTTCGATAATTTACGGTCGAGTTGGAGTTCCATATTACCCGTCCCTTTAAATTCTTCAAAGATAACCTCGTCCATTTTAGAGCCAGTATCAATCAAGGCTGTTGCAATAATCGTTAACGAACCTCCATTTTCTACATTACGAGCTGCACCAAAGAAACGTTTTGGTTTGTGAAGTGCATTGGCATCCACACCACCCGAAAGGATTTTCCCTGATGATGGAATAACGGTATTATAAGCACGAGCCAAACGTGTGATTGAGTCGAGCAAGATAACTACATCGTGTCCACACTCAACTAAGCGTTTTGCTTTTTCTAAAACAACTCCCGAAACTTTTACGTGGCGATCGGCGGTTTCATCAAAAGTTGAGGCAATTACTTCGGCACGCACACTGCGTTGCATATCAGTAACCTCTTCAGGGCGTTCGTCAATTAACAAAATAATCAAATAAACCTCTGGATGGTTGCGAGTGATGGCATTGGCAATTTCCTTTAATAAAACAGTTTTACCAGTTTTAGGTTGTGCCACAATCATTCCACGCTGACCTTTTCCGATTGGTGCAAATAAATCAAGCACACGAGTAGAATATACATCAGGGCGACTACTCAATTTGATTTGTTCTTCGGGGAAAAGTGGAGTAAGGTATTCAAACGGAATACGGTCACGAATTTCTTCAGTTGTTTTTCCATTAACCGAAAGCACTCGCAATAAGGCAAAATATTTTTCTCCTTCTTTCGGTGGGCGAATTGCTCCTTTTACGGTATCACCCGTTTTCAAACCAAATAATTTGATTTGCGATGGTGACACATAAATATCATCGGGACTGGCCAAATAATTATAATCAGCCGAACGCAAGAAACCATACCCACCTTCTTGCATGATTTCCAAAACACCTTCGTTTTCGATAATTCCATCAAATTCTTTGATGAGATTATTGAATTGCTTTTTGATGTCTTTGGTATAAGTATCGACGTAGCGTTTGTCTTCTTTCGGCTCTGGAATTTCAGGAATAATCTCGTCAGTCAATCTTGCGAATTCACTCATTTCGGCATCGATTGCAGCCAAATCAAAATCTGCGGGTTCTTCCAAATTCAAGACAGGCTCTTCATCAGCTACTTGCATATCAGAAAAAGTCTCTGGTTGTACAGGCACTGGTTTTTGTTTATCAAATGACTTTTTGTTGTCATTTTTCTTAAAATTTTCTGGTTTGGTCTGAGGTTTTTCAGTAATTGGCTGAACTTCAACCACGGGAGAAGCAACAGCAACAATTGCTGGCTCAGTTGGTTTTTCGTCAGTTTTGGGTAAGCGTTTTCTATTTTTTAATCCTTTGTCTTCTTTAAAGAGAGGTTGCTCGATTGGCAAATTTGCAGTAGAATCAGTGGCCGCACCTTTGGGGGTATTAAAGAGAGAAGCTGAACTTTGGTTCTCTAAAATCTTTTCAACTAATTCGGTTTTAGAGGCTGTTCGGACATCTTTAATGCCTAATTCTATACAAATTTTCCTTAACTCTGATAGAAGTTTAAGATTCAGTTCTTCTGATGTGTACATACGAGAGAATTAACAAGACGTTACAATTGCTAAAGATTAGCGGTTAGATTTTTAAAATAAGATGTATTTCGGAAAAGACACTTCCAAGAATTTTAGCATTTAATCAAATACTCGGAGATTTCTCGAAGAGTTCACTCGATGAAATTACTCGAAAAAAACGAAAACTTTGCTCGGATACAATTGGCTAAATCAAGAATTTTCTTTTGAGAATAGATGAGCCGATTGAAGTGTTTTGCTGGATTTGCATGCAATAATAAAACTTTATTTTTGTATTCACAAGCATTTTATAAAAAATAAAAAAATATTTTCAGGTTATCTCCTTTTACATTTTCAATAATCATCATCAATATTTTTATCGTCGGTGATACCGAATAAAGTAGTAGTTGGGCTGGCCAATTCTACGCCATTTTTGTCCAAAACTTGGTTTATCATATAATTTATTTCTTGTCGAATGCCTTTGCTTTCCCAATAATCAGGTGTTGCTGCAAAAAACACAACCAACAAATTAATTGAATATTCGCCTATAGCATCAAACTTCACGTGTCCTTCGTGGTCTTTGGTTTGTTCATGAATATCTATCAGATGTTGAATTTCATCGACTACTGTTTTAATTTTTACAATCGGAGTATCAAGTTTCAATCTGAGAAAAAACTTGTGTCGGCGGTCTTTGCGTTGTGTCAAATTATTGAGTGTTTGTGAAACCAACATTTGGTTAGGCACAACAATCAGACTACCATCAACGTGACGGATGCGAGTACTACGAAAGCCCACTTTTTCAACTTTCCCGACCATACTTCCCAGCTCAATATCATCGCCAACAATAAAAGGTTGTTCTGTAAATAACGTAAAAGATGCGAAAAGGTTTTCGAGTGTGGCACGTGCCGCCAAAGCTAAGGCAACTCCACCAATACCTAAACCAGTGATTAAACTAATTACATCTTGGCGAAAGACAAAGCCCAAAATCAAGAAAAACGAACAAAAAACTATCAAAGCAATGATAATATCTCGGAAAAATGGCACAAGATGCTCGTCAGTTTTGATATCGTTTTCTTCAGCTTTTTTCAAAAAAACCAACGCAAAGAATTTCACCAATCGAATAATTATCCAAGTAATGGCAATCACAAAAAGCGTATCGAGGAGTTTATCAGCAAATTCGCTTACTCGCATTTTACCAAACGGAATGATTCTCCATTTACGTGGAAACGAAATTTCATCAACAGCAGAGTAAAGTATAAGTAAAGTGAAAATAAACTCAACTGGTCGTTTGAGTAAATCTACGAAGTTGGAAACTGGTACATTTTGGGTTTCTTGCTTGATAAGACGGTAAGCGATTTTACTTACCAAAACCGAAAATATCCTTTTAAAAAGAAATCCTACCAGTAAAATACCCAAAAACCAAAGCCAGTTTTCGACTGGATTATATAAAAAACTCTTGTGCAGAATCTTGTCTAAATTATTCATCTAAAATCTTTCGATATAAGTTGTAAAAAATGAATAGCCAAAGCAATTGGCAAGTACAGTGAACGATCGTGAACTGTGGGCTACTTTTGCTCTTTCATAAACTCAATTACCCGACGCTCAACCCAAGTTTCGTTAGAGTTTGGCATCATAAAACCTACGTGTCCACCAAATTTCAAGAGTTGCAAGCTAACATTTGGGTTATTCTCAGCATCACCTAAATCCAAACATTCGGGAGATAAAAACGGATCATTGATGGCCTGAATAACCAAAGTAGGTACATTTATAGACTTCAAAAAAGGCTTAGCAGCGGCTTTTTGATAAAAATCATGGGCATTCTTGAACCCAAACATTGGAGCGGTGTAACGGCTATCAAACTGCTCGAAATTCTTGATTAGCTCATATCCTTCATAACTAACTAAATTATTATTCGGATGTTGCGTTGACTTCTCTTTAATTTTTACGCCCAATTTCTTGATAAAGCGTTTCATATAGAATCTACGGCCAGGTTTATAAAGTTCATAGACCGAAGTGTATAAATCAAGTGGTACTGAAACTGCTACGCCGTATTTTACTTGCGATGGCAAAAGTTCGGGATTTTGCCCCAAAAGTCGAATAGTCATGCTGCCGCCCATACTAAAACCTATTAAAACCACCTCTTCGTATTTGTAAGTATCGATGGCATAATTGACCACAAAACGAATGTCATCAACATCGCCATGATGATAAAAACGAGGTAAACGATTCATTTCTCCGCTACAACTGCGGCAATTCCAGCCCAAGCCGTCGTAACCATTGTCATTAAATTTCTTGATCATACCCGTTACATAATGACGAGTTGAGTCACCCTCCAAACCATGCGTGACGATTACAAGTTTGTGACCACGTTTTTCTGATGCAAACGACCAATCGAAATCTATGAAATCGCCATCTTGTAGTTCTACTCGCTCTCGTTTATAATTGACAGGAATTTTACGAAAAAGACTTGGGTAAATTGTCTGAATATGGGCATTAAACTGCCATTTTGGGGGCTTATATTCGGTATTTGTTGATAAAACTGGCATTCGTATAATTATAAAATATTATTCAGAAAATTCAAACTGATTAAATCCATTTTCGGCGTTTGAAGAAAAATAGAAAACCTAAAGAAGAAGTAACCATCAATATAACAGCAATCCAAAAACCTAACGGATTATCAGTCGTTGGAATCAATGGATAATTCATTCCGAAAACCCCAGCAATAAGGGTTGGAGGAAGAAAACAAATAGTTACAACCGTGAAAATCTTAATAATTTCGTTTTGTTCAAGGTTAATCAAACCCATAAAAGTATCTTGAAGGTACTCTAAACGTTCGAAATTAAAGGTAGTGTATTCGAGCAAAGAGCTTATATCTTTTAAGACAATTCGCAGGCGTTCTTTACGGTCTTCGGGAAAATACATACTTCTAAGAATTTGCGAAAGTACTCGTTGTTTATCAATAATACTTTCACGAATCATCATTGTATTTTCTTGTAAATTATTGATTCTGAGCAAAGAATCTTGCTTTGGTTTCTTCTCTCGGCTAAGCGTACGGCTGATGTTTTTCACTTCTTTCGACATCGCCTCCAGCAAATCAGCATCTGATTCGATGCGGGTTTCGAGCAGAACTAACAAAATATCAATTCCATCTTTGAAAACCTCTTCACCTATCTTGATTTTTTTTACAGTATCGGCAAATGTTTTTGAATCTCCCTGACGAAAAGTAAACAAGATATTTTCACGAATTAAAAAAGACACTGGGTAAAACGAATAGCCATCATTCTCGGAAAGTAGAAAGTTGGAGTTGGCATTAATGGTATTATTCTGCTCAAAATACCTTGCACTGCTTTCAATCTCAACAATTTCTTGAGGAGTTTGAAAACTGATATTGCACTTGGTTTCTACCCATTCCTCTTCATCGTTGGTGGCCGACTGCAAATCAACCCACATCAAGTTTTTAAGCAAGCCGAGTTCTCTTACGTCTGTTTCTTTTTTTACTTGCTTACCATCTTTATAGAAAATCCTGACCATACGATATACGTTTTAATCGCCTATTCAATCAATTTTGCAATCACTTCTGGAAAGTGAATATGTTCGAGTGCTTGTACTTTTCGAGCCACATCGTCGGGGGTATCAGTCGGAATAACCTCACATTTTTCTTGAAAAATAATTTTCCCTTCATCATAATGCTCATTTACGTAATGAATTGTTATACCAGATTCTTTTTCTCCAGCTTCCACTACGGCCTCATGCACAAAATGCCCCCACATTCCTTTGCCACCGTATTTTGGCAGCAATGCGGGGTGAATATTAATAATTTTATTAGGAAATGCTTTCACTAAGTTTTCGGGAATTAGCCACAGAAAACCAGCCAGAATTACCAAGTCGATTTGTTGTTTTTGTAATAAATCGACAATTTTATCAGTTTTGGAAAACGTTTTTTTATCGAATAAAACTGTCGGAATTCCTAATCTTCGTCCACGCTCAATAACGCCCGCAGTTGGGTTATTTGATAAAAACAATTCAATACTAACTGATTTGTTATCAGCAAAATAAGTAGTAATTCGTTCGGCATTACTTCCCGAACCTGAAGCAAAAATAGCTATACGTGTCATTGGGTCAATGATTGAATGCGTCAATGAGTGAATGAGAGAATGAAAAAAATATTCTATCATTCACTCATTCAAAATTATTTTTCCTGCGAATCACGTCATTTTTTTTCAAAAAGCCAGTTTTAAATTAACAAAAAAGTCTCTGCAAAAAGTTGCAGAGACTTTTTTGTTGGTTGTGTTTAATTACCAAAAATGTAATTAAGAATTCACCATTAATCATTTACCATTGAAATTAGGCTTTCCCTTTATAGAGCTCATCTTGCCATTTTTTCAACTCATCCCATTTGCCATCACGAGCCAAAGCAGCTTGATCTGCCCAAGTAGCTGGATTATGGATTTGGAAGCGAGGTCCAGCGGCATCAAGAATAGCTTTCATTCTTTCTACCGATGTTTCAGCCAACTCGGCAAAAGTATAAATACCCGCATTATTGAATAATTCTTCGATTTTAGGGCCGATACCTTCAACAATTTTCAAATCATCTTTTTTGGTTGGTACAGCAGCGGCCGCAACTCCCGCTAAACCTAAAGCACCAGCAGCAATACCAGCCCCACCAATTCCAGCCGAAACACTTCCACCTGCATCAACATTTACACTTGTTGATACTTTTGATTTTCGGCAAGCATCAAGTTCGCCTTCCAAGAAATTGATTCTATCTTGCAATTCGGCTGAATGGTTTTTCCATCGGTTAATTTCACGGTTTAGCCACCACCAAAGTAATAAAAGTGGCAATAAACATCCAAGAAAAACTCCCCAAGGAAAATCAGTTAACCAACATTTCATATATTGAAAAAAGTCCATATTTGTATTTTTTTAAAGTTATAAAATTTCTTAAACTAATGATTTTGAATCGTTTGCAACATAGGTAGATCGAAACTCCTATGGAAAATCATCAACTTTTGGCTTTCGTACTACTTCAGTCTGATCGTACTACGACGATTCTTGGCTTTACCTTCAGGAGTGTCATTTGAAGCAATTGGTTCTTTTTCACCTTTACCCTCGGTTGTCAGCTGCGTTGCTTTAAAACCCTCTTTCAATAAGAAGGATTTAGTTTGTTTCGCACGGTTTTCTGAAAGTCGCTGATTTAATTCATCAGATCCATCGCCATCAGCATGACCAGTTATTAAGAGTACTTTATCAGGGTATTTCTCAAAATACTTTTTAGCTGTCTCGATGAAAGCTTTAACTTCGGCAGTTTTCTCAATGCCCGATTGATTGACTTTAAAATAAACATCTAATGGAGTAAACAAGATTTGTTCTTCTGGAGTAGCAGCTACTTTAACCGTATCTACTTTCACAGAATCTGTCAGTTTGGTTGAGTCAATCATTGGCGTGGCTGCTATTACCATTGATGTCGTATCGGTAACGATTGGCTCGCCCGAACACAAGGGTTTACGGTTACAGTTCCACCAACCAGTGTACAACAAAGACCAAAGCAGAATCAGAAGGGGTAATAGAAATCTGTTCATTGTTTGATTTGTTTGGGGTTTAGGGAAAAAAACTTTTTACTCGATTTACGAATGGAAAAGTAATAAAAAGTAACTAAAAAACAACTTTTTTTTCGATTTACTATGGTATTTCTAACAAAAACTTAATATTTCTAAATTTAGATTCCGAATTTCACCTAAAAAGGACTAAATTTGGCGAACATAACCAAAGAAAACACACCTATTTTTATTGATGGACTCAATCAAGATTTTTGCCCCTGCTACCGTTGCCAATGTTGCCTGTGGATTTGATATTTTCGGCTTTGCCGTTGATGCACCAGGCGATGAAGTCATTGTTCGTAAACGCTCTGATAGTCAAATCATTATCACCAATATTACTGGCGAAGAAGGAAAACTTACCTACGATGTTTCTAAAAATGCAGTAACGGTTCCGATTATCAAATACCTCGAACAAACGGGCAGTACGCAAGGTCTGGAGATTGAATTACACAAGCAAATGCCTCTTGGAAGTGGCCTTGGAAGTAGTTCGGCAAGTTCAGTGGCTGGTGTTTTTGCGGTAAATGAATTACTTGGTAAACCACTTTCTGCCAAAGAATTATTACCATTTTCGATGGAGGGTGAGCGTATCGCTTGTGGTTCAGCTCACGCTGATAATGTTGCCCCTGCCCTACTGGGTGGTTTTGTGGTTGTACGAAGCTATCAACCACTTGATGTATTCAAAGTACCTACACCTGATGAACTATACGTAACTATCGTTCATCCTGATATTGAAGTAAATACAAAAGATGCACGTCATATTTTAAGAAATGAGGTTTCAATGAAAAATACGATTGCCCAAATGGGGAATGTGGCTGGTATGATTGCAGGTTTAATGCAAGCCGATTATAAACTTATTGCAAATTCGATGGTTGATTTTATTATTGAGCCTGTTCGGGCAATATTGATTCCCGAATTTTGGGAAGTGAAAAATGCAGCTTTAGAAACAGGTGCGTTGGGTTGTAGTATCTCGGGAGCTGGCCCTTCGATTTTTGCATTCAGCCAAGGACGTGATACAGCTGAAAAAGTGGCAATCGCTATGAAAAATAGCTTTGAAAAGGTTGGGATTTATGCAAATGCGTACGTTTCAGGCATTAATCAAGATGGGCCGAAGGTTATTGGGTAATTGGTTGATTGGTTACTTAGGTGATTCTAAACAATAATATTTTCTAAGAAGCGAATTCGTCATCAATTTACCAGTTTCCAAGTTTACTAATGACCATTAAACAAGTAACCAGTACACAAATTCTCCAGTAACAAATAACTTTAAAAAATGAAAAGAATAGCCCTTATTACAGGTGCAACATCAGGAATTGGAAAAGCGACGGCAGAGGCTTTTGCCAATGCAGGAATTGATCTGATTTTATGTGGTCGTCGTCGTGAAGTTTTAGATGAATTGAAGGAATATTTTTCAAAAAAGGTGCAAGTCACAACACTCGCATTTGATGTTCGTAATCAGGCAGATGTTGCAAGTGCCATTGAATCTTTACCCGAAGAGTGGAAAAATATTGATATTTTGGTCAATAATGCAGGAAATGCCCACGGACTTGAACCAATTCAAGATGGCAACATTGCAGACTGGGATGCCATGATTGATGGAAATGTAAAAGGACTTTTGTATGTATCAAAAGCAGTAATGCCAATAATGATAGCACGTGAAAAAGGGCATATCATCAATTTAAGTTCAGTTGCGGGAAAATATACTTACCCAAACGGAGCCGTTTACTGTGCTTCAAAATCAGCAGTTGAGGCAATCAGTGAAGGAATGCGTCATGATTTGACAAAATATGGCATAAAAATAACAAATATCGCCCCTGGTGCGGTTGAAACTGACTTTTCGTTGGTACGATTTAAAGGTGATGTAGAGCGTGCCAAGAAAGTTTATGAAGGCTTCGAACCAATTCAAGCCGAAGATGTAGCCGATGCAATTTTGTACGCCATCAACACGCCCGACCGTGTAACGATTGCCGATATTGTGCTTTACGCAAAAGCTCAAGCTGCCCCAACTATGATTCATAGAAAATAATTAAAAAATTTACGATTTACGAATGACGATTTACGAATGTCACTTTTCTTATTGACCGACTAATATTCGTCACTCGTAATTCGTCACTCGTAATTCGTAAATCGCTTTGGAAAATCTACTTCAACGTGTAAAAGAAATTGATATTCGGCAAGTTGCTCGTGACTTAGGCTTTGAGATTGTTCAAAGCCGACGCATGAATTGTCCATTTCACGTGGAAGACTCACCTTCTTTAGTTTTTTATCCTCCACCACAAAACGAATTTCATTGTTTTGGCTGTGGCAAACACGGTGATGTGATCAATCTCTATGCCGATGCTTGTCAGATTGATTTCAAAACTGCTCTTGAAGAACTTGCTACCCGTTATATTGCTGCTTATGATGGTGTTCGTCATAAAACCGTCCGAAAGATAGATATTAAAAGCGTTTACACAAATAAGCCTATTCTTGAAAAACAGTTTGAATTCAAGCCAATTTACAGCGAAATCTACGAACGTTTTCAGCAATTTTGCATCACTCAAACAGCCACAGATTCTGCTCGAAAAGCGGCCGAATATTTACGTGGTCGAGGAATTGATGATTGGACAATCAGACATTTCAAACTTTTTGTGATAAAAAACTACGTAGTTGTCAATGATTTTCTGAAATCAAATTATGCAATCGAAGATTTAAAAGGCTGTGGCTTGATGAATGATAAAGGCAATTTAGTTTTCTTCGTTCATCCGATTGTAATTCCTTATTACCAAGACGGGCGAATTGTTTATTTACAAGGTCGAACGATTGGAAATCCACCTGATGGAGCAAGCAAATATCAATTTCTTTCGGGCGTTCCTCGTAGTATTTTTAACCTTGATTCTATCAAAAAACTTCGTCCAAACTCCGAAGTCTATCTCACCGAAGGAGCATTCGATTGCATGACTTTAGTAAAAAATGGTATGATGGCAGTAAGTTTGGGAAGTGCCAAGATTTTCAAGAAAGAATGGATGAAATATTTTAAAAAATATAAAGTTCTGATAAGTTTTGATAATGATACCGCTGGAATTAATGGTGCCAATGCCCTCATTGAAGATTTTCTGATGGCAGGTATTTTGGCCGAAAAACGAGACTGGAACAAAGGTTTTAAGGATATTAATGAATATTTTGGTAAAACAATGTAATAGATTTTTCTGCCGAACAATTTAGAAAATTGTTCTACATCATTTGTTTTTTAACAAATCACACCGCATCTTTGCATCATCAATTCAATTATCCTACTCAAGTAGCTGATTGATTGATTTATATAGACGAGGGGAGAGAATAGGCTCTACGAACCTCGGGCAACCTGTCCCGCTTCAAGCGATAAGGTGCCAATACCTACCGAAATGGCGAAACAATTCGGACTTATAAACCAATCATACGAGAATCGTTTTCAAATTGGTTTTATTTCTTGTGTGGCAAATCACAATGGTTTTGCTATACTCAAGTTTCGCTACAAAATTCACTTTTTAATTAAAATTTAAAACAACAAAACCAATGTCAGAACTACGCTTCGAAACGCTTCAGCTACACGCTGGACAGGAAATTGACCCAGTAACACAGTCTCGTGCTGTGCCTATTTATCAAACTACCGCCTATCAGTTTAAAGATTCTGCTCACGGTGCAAATCTTTTTGCTTTGAAAGAGTTTGGCAACATCTATACCCGAATCATGAACCCAACCAATGATGTTTTTGAAAAACGCATTGCGGCTCTTGAAGGTGGTGTGGCAGCTCTTACGGTTTCATCGGGACACGCCGCTCAATTTATTGCCATTAATAATGTAACAACTGTTGGAGATAATTTCGTTACGACTTCTTTTCTTTATGGTGGCTCATACAATCAATTTAAGAATTCGTTCAAAAACATTGGCGTTGAAGCTCGTTTTGCCGAAGGAAACAATGTAGAAAGTTTTGAAAAATTGATTGACGAAAAAACAAAATTAATTTATGTAGAAACCATCGGAAACCCAGGCTTACACGTGCCTGATTTTGAAGCATTGGTTGCTTTAGCAAAAAAACATGATCTACCTCTTTTTGTAGATAATACATTTGGTGCAGGTGGAGCAATTTGCCAACCTCTCAAACACGGTGCAAACGTTGTGGTAGAATCTGCTACGAAATGGATTGGCGGGCATGGTACAACAATGGGCGGTGTAATTGTTGACGCAGGTACTTTCAATTGGGGAAATGGCAAATATCCGCAGTTTACTGAGCCATCACCGAGTTATCATGGTTTAGTTTTGAATGATGTTTTTGGTATTGGTGGCCCTTTTGGTAATATCCAATATATTATTCGTTGTCGTGTTGAAGGACTGAGAGATTGGGGTGCTTGCCAGTCGCCATTCAATTCATTCTTATTGCTTCAAGGTCTTGAAACGCTTACTTTAAGAGTTGAACGCACTTGCGAAAACACGGCAGCTTTGGCACAATGGTTATCCGAGCATCCAGAAGTAGAGTCGGTAAATTACCCTGGACTTGCTAATCATCCAACACATGAGCTGGCAAAAAAATATTTACAGCGTGGCTTTGGCGGTGTACTTTCATTTAAGCTAAAAGGTGGGCGTGAAAGAGCTGAGAAATTTGTGAATAGCCTAAAACTCATTTCACATTTAGCAAACGTAGGTGATGCAAAAACTTTGATAATTCACCCAGCATCAACAACGCACTCGCAATTATCGGAAAGTGAGCAGCTTTCGGCAGGTGTTGACCCTAATTTATTGAGAATTTCGTGTGGTTACGAACATATCGAAGATATTAAAGCCGATATTACACAGGCTTTAGCATAATTTTTCAAGGTCGAAGGTTGGCTCGAATGAGTTTTACCTTCGACCTTGTTTTATTAAACTAAAATTTATGTCAAGCAAAGTCATTCATTTCAAAGAAATTATCAAGAAAATGCCACCGAATCCTGCGGGTTCGTGGAATTATATTGATTTTCCTGAAAATGTCCATGAGGTATTTGGCAAAAAAGGATTCGTGAAAGTTAAAGGTTACATCAATAATAAAGCGTTTAAAAGTAACCTTTTTCCAAAAGGCAATGGTTTTCATGCCATGACCTTGCCGCTTAAATTACAAAAAGAATTGGGTGTAAAATTGCACGAAGAAATTTCGGTTTCAATTGAAGAAGATTTTGAAGAAAGGATAATTCCGATGCCAGTCGAATTACAGGAAGCAATAGACTTTGATGAAGAATTTGCCGCTTTGTATCAACAACTTTCTGCATCGAAACAAAAAGATTATCGGTTATGGATTGGCAGTGCCAAACAAACCGAAACCCGAATAAAAAGAGTAGTAGAATTAGCCGAACGACTGAGAAAACAATAAAAATAGAAATCAACAAAATTACAAGAAAAATCACCAAATAAGTACCGCTTAGCATTAATGGAAAATAAGACATTTCATCACGACGAACCATTTAAACTTGAATCGGGGGCATGGCTTCCCGAATTTGATTTAGCCTATACCACTTACGGAGCTCTCAACGCAGCCAAAGATAATGTGGTGTGGGTGTGTCATGCTTTCACAGGAAACGCCAATCCATCCGATTGGTGGAATGGTATGATTGGCGAAAAACGTCTATATAATCCTGCCGAACATTTTATCGTTTGTGCTAACATTTTGGGTTCTCATTATGGTTCTACGAATGCACTAAGTAAAAACCCGATTTCGGGTGAGCCTTATTTCCATGATTTTCCTTTTATCAGCATTCGTGATGTAGTTCGGGCAATTGATTTATTACGCATTAATTTAGGTATTGAAAAAATAAATACTTTACTCGGTGGCTCGCTGGGTGGCCAACAAGCACTCGAATGGGCAATTTTACAGCCCGACTTGATTGAAAACTTGATTCTTTTCTCGACAAATGCTATTCATTCGCCGTGGGGAATTGCCTTTAATGAATCGCAAAGGATGGCGATTGCGGCCGACCCCACTTGGATAGAGCGTCACCCTAAAGCGGGCATGAACGGTATGAAAGTAGCTCGTTCGATTGCTCTTTTATCTTACCGAAATTATGCTACTTATGGCCGCACACAATCTCGTGATGAAGGTCAAGTTGATTTTTTCAGAGCAAACACTTACCAAAATTATCAGGGCGAAAAACTCGGCAAACGCTTCAATGCGTTTTCTTATTGGACACTCTCGAAGATGTTCGACTCGCATGATGTGGGGCGTGGGCGTGGTAAAGTAGAAGATGCTCTCAAACTTATCAAATCCAAAACTTTGGTGATTGGCATTACTTCTGATGTGCTATTTCCACCCGAAGAACAAGAGTTTATTTCAAAACATATTCCAAACGCAAAATATGCTCTCATTGACTCAATGTATGGTCACGATGGCTTTTTAATTGAATTTGAAGCGATGACTGAGACGATTAAGGGGTGGTTGTAAGAAAAAATAAACTTATAAGTTGATTTTATGAAAATTACTGCTATCTTTGCTGTTAAAGAATTTACTCTTTATTCGGTTGCTTATGATAATCAAGAGATGGAATTTAGTCGATTATTCAATCTTTGGATAAATGATTTTGAGTACTTATTTACTTTCTTTGAAGAAAATAGTAGTGATTTGAATAGCAACTTCTACGGAGCAATAAGTATCGAAGATGCGGTTAGAAGAACTCGAAAACAAGCTATCGACTTTCGCAGAAAATTTTATCAATTGATTGAAAAACACCAAAACTCAGAGTTAAAATTACAGGCAATTTTTAGACCATTACACAATTCTGACTATCAGCTAAAAGAGCTTTTGAGAGAAAAATCGAAAGTAGAGTGGCTTAGGATTTATGCGATAAGGATTAGTGAAAATACTTATGTTGTCTCGGGCGGAAGTATTAAACTCACTCAAACAATGAACACTCGACCACACTTGCAATTAGAACTTAAAAAACTGGAGATGACCAGACAGTTTTTAGTCGAAAATGGGCTTACTGATGAATCAATCTGACTATGGTTTTATAGAATTTAAAGAAGATTGACTATGAAAAATGAAACCCTTATTAACAAACTCGATCAGATTGCCCAAACAGACAATTCTTGGAAAAATGATGCTGTTTTTTATGAAGAAAATAAAGATTGGCTTGAATTATCGGCAGATATTGCTATCAGAATCTTGAGTACTCTCAGAGCAAACAAAACAAATGGTAAATACCCAAATTCTCAAAAGCAGCTCGCAGCATTGATGGGTATAAGTTCGCAACAAATCAATAAAATATTGAAAGGAAATGAAAATCTAACACTCAGAACAATCAATAAAATTGAAAAAACACTCGGTATTCGATTAATTGAATTAAAGCATAATGAAGCATTGGTCTGCGTGTAAGTTGCATGTATGGATTCATTTTAACGAAAAAATTAAAAACTACCCTCCCAACTCCTCAAACAACTTCACAGTCTGCATGGCTTCTTTCACATCGTGTACACGTAAAATTTTTGCTCCTTGCATGAGAGCATACATATTAAGTGCAGTTGTGCCATTAAGTGCTTCATTGGCGGTTATATTGAGCGTTCGCCAAATCATTGATTTTCTTGAAATGCCTACCAAAAGTGGTAAATCCATCACTTTAAAGGCTTCCAAATTTCGCATCATTTCAAAACCTTGTTTGGCATTTTTGGCGAATCCAAAACCTGGGTCAATGATAATATCTTTCACTCCCAAAGCTCTAAGTTCAGCTACTTTTTCTTGTAATTCGGTGATTACATCCAATGTAAGGTTCTGATAATCATTGAGGTTATTCATCGTTTGTGGATTGCCTCGGCTATGCATCAATATATATGGTACTTGCAATTCGGCTACAGCCTGAAACATTTCTTCATCCAGATTTCCCCCTGCAATATCGTTGATGATTGTTGCCCCAACTTTCACGGCTTCACGAGCAACTTTACTTCTGAAAGTATCAATCGAAATGGCTACTTTATCACCGAAATTTTGAGCAATTACTTCAATAACAGGCGATACTCGGTCTATTTCTTCAGCTACACTCACATCATCGGCATCTGGGCGAGTCGAATAGCCTCCAATGTCAATAAATACTGCTCCATCGGTAATCATTTTGCCAACTTGGTCTATAATTTGATTGCTATTTGGAGTATATCTACTCCCAGAAAAAAAAGAATCGGGCGTAATATTCAGAATTCCCATTATCGAAGGTTTCGACAAATCAATGAGTTTTTGGCCAATTACAGGCTCGTTGTGGGTGTATTTATGATTGATACTTATAAATGTCATTTGCTTATAGAGCCGAAGTTTTATAGTTTTGCAAGTATAAAGGCATTTCTGCCTTTTATCTCCATTTTACTGATTTTAGCATCAAAGATAATTCAATCTAACGAACTTGATTAATTTTTTCTAAATTGAATACCGAACCCATAGCCAGTAGGCAATTACATATAACAATGAACCAAACAGAAATCGAATACCGCCAAGTCATTAAGATTTGTCAAGACCTTTTCGAGAAGAAAAACAAAGATTATGGCACTTCTTGGCGTATTTTACGCTTACCGAGCATCACTGACCAAATTTTTATCAAAGCCCAACGCATCCGCACGATTCAAGATAATGGTTTTAGTCGTGTCGATGAAGGCGAAGTCCCCGAGTTTATCGGTATTATCAATTATTGTGTAATGGCTCTCATCCAAGCAGATTTGGTAAAAAGTACCGAACTCGAAATTCCGTTTGAACAGCTCCAAGCCATGTACAATAAGCAAGTTGCCGAAGTTATGGAGTTACTTTTCAATAAAAACCACGATTATGGCGAGGCGTGGCGAGATATGCGTGTGAGTTCGATGACCGATATTATTTTGATGAAACTCTTCAGAATAAAGCAAATCGAAGATAATCAAGGAAAAACGTTGGTTTCAGAAGGCATCAAGGCTGGCTATCAAGACATTATTAATTACGCTGTTTTTTGCATGATAAAATTGGGTCAAGCTCAAGGACAGCAGTAAAGGGGATTTACGAATTTTAGAAGGACGAATGACGAATTGTTTCTCGATTTATAATCCCTATAGTCGTAAATTTTACTTATTTTAACATACCATTAACTTTTCAGAATGAAAATGCGTATTATTTTTGATATTCTATCATTGACTCATTCTATCATTCAAAATTAGATTTATGAAACTATTTTCACAAATTGCCCGCATCATAGTTGGTGTAATATTTACTTTTTCGGGCTTCGTAAAAGTTGTTGACCCTGTGGGAACAGGCATCAAACTCGAAGAATATTTCGAGGTTTTTGCCCAAGATTTGCCTTCATTGCAAGGTTTATTTATGTTTTTTGCCCACAATTCATTGGCATTATCATTGATTTTCTGTGCATTAGAAGTGATTTTGGGGGTGGCTACACTCCTATCCTACCGCATGAAAATTACTTCGTGGTTATTGTTGATTATCATCGTTTTCTTTACATTTCTAACTTTCTATTCGGCATATTTCAATAAAGTAACCGACTGCGGATGTTTTGGCGATTTCTTAAAACTCAAACCTTGGACATCGTTCAACAAAGATATTTTCTTGACGGTCTTTATTTTGGTAATATTTATTTTCAGAAATAAATACACAAACTCGAATCAAAACATCGTGATGGCCATCGTAACAGCCATTTCGTTTGGAATTGGTATTTATGCTATTCGCTACCTTCCTCCAATTGATTTTTTGCCGTACGCCATCGGAAAAAGTATTCCTGAGCAAATGAAACCAACGGGCGTAAAACCCATCATGGAATTTACGTTTTTGAATAAGAAAACCAACGAAGAAATAGTAGCAAAAGAGTTTTTGATGGATACGCTTACTTACAAATACGTATCAATGGTAACGCTGAATGAAGATAAATTGAAGCCAAAAATTACTGATTATTCGATTGCAGACCAACAAGGAAACAATTATACCGATTCGACTTTCGCTGGAAATAAGTTATTGGTGATTTTTAAAGACGTAAAAAATACTGATACCGAACAAGTGAACGAATTGAAATCTTTGATAAAAGCTTCCGAAGCAAAAGGAATTAATGCGATGATTTTAACGTCAGTGATTCAAACTGATTATCAGAAGTTTAGCGAGGAAAATGGTATTTCAACACCATATTTCTCAGCTGATGCAACAGTATTAAAAACAATGGCACGAACAAATCCGTGTGTGATTTTGTTACAAAATGGTGTAGTAAAAGGTAAATGGGGCAATCATAGTATTCCGAAAATTGAAAGTTTAGCCGAAAATTTAAAATAAGATAGAAGAACCAAAGCAAGAATGACCACGAATATTTTTTTAATAGGAATGCCTTCGTCGGGCAAAAGTACACTTGGCCGACAAATTGCAAAAAGTCTTGGCTATGAATTTATAGATTTAGATTTGAGAATTGAGATTGCAGAAGGCAAAAAAATTGCAGAAATATTTAGCTTAAATGGCGAAGAATATTTCAGAAAAGTAGAAAACCAACAACTAAAGAAAATACAAAAAGATAGCAAAATGGTGGTAGCCACTGGCGGAGGAACGCCATGCTTCCACGATGGACTTGAGTATATCAAAGAAAACGGTATCAGTATTTTTTTAGATGTAAAACCTGCGATGTTGGTTGAAAGAATGAAAGTTTCTAAGAAAAACGAACGCCCCTTATTTGATTTGGAAAGTAAATCACTTTTAGATACTATCTCAGAAAAGTACAATGAACGCCTGCCGATTTATCAGAAAGCCGATATTACAGTTGAGGGCGACACCGATCCTGATAGCATCCTTTGGATAATTGATGCAGAATTTTCAAGAAAAAAATAATCGTGTGGATTGAAAAGGTTCGCCGTTGCGATTCCAGTTCGTAATCACAACAAAACAAAGAAGCCTTTGCTAAAAATAGCAAAGGCTTCTTTATATGAGCTAATTTTATTTCGTAACTATTTCTGTCTCTGTCTAACAGCTTCGTATAAAATAACGCCCGTTGCAACCGATACATTCAAGGAGCCAATTTTCCCAACCATCGGAATTTTGGTGGCGTAATCAGCTTGTTCGAGCAAATTATCTGAGATTCCATCTTCTTCCGAACCCATCAGAATGGCAGTTGGTAACGAGAAATCAATGTCGTACAATTCGGCAGTTGCTTTTTCGGTACAAGCTACCACTTGAATACCTGATTGCTGTAATTCACTAATTACTTGCGATAAGCTATTTTCACGACAAACGGGCAAGTGAGTCAATGCACCTGAAGAAGTTTTCATGGCATCGGCATTGATTTGAGCAGCTCCACGAGCTGGCACAACGATTCCATTTACACCTGCACATTCAGCAGTACGAGAAATTGCTCCGAAATTTCTTACATCGGTGATTCGGTCGAGAACCAAAATCAAAGGCACATCGCCACGCTCGAAAGTATCAGCCACCACATTCGACATCTTGGCATAATTTACCGCCGAGACAAACGCAATGATGCCTTGATGCACTTTCATTGTTACACGATTGAGTTTTTCGAGTGGAACTCGCTGTACAGGTATTCCTCTTTCAAAAGCCAATTTTTCTACTTCACCATGCCCAAATTCTCTTTGGAGCAATATTTTTTCTATTTCTTTGGTGCTTTTGAGCGTTTCCAAAACAGACTGAACGCCAAAAACAATATCTGGCTTCGAGGGTTTCTCAAAGCCAGCGGGTGTTGGTTTTGCAAAATATTTTTTCTTAAATCCAGTTTTATTATCGCCTTCGGGCTTACGATAACCGCCTTCTGAACTGCGGCCTAATCCACTACGTTTCCTGTTCTCCATGCTTCTACAAACGGAAACCAATATGCC
>NZ_LXHX01000002.1:0-46939 GCF_001649495.1 Emticicia sp. MM
TAACTGATAATCAATACTTTATGTTGAAACCTAAATTATTTTTTTAATATTATTTGGCAGTTAATAAAAAAATAATTTTCTTTATTTATTAGAAAATATTCAGTTGGCACGAAAAATGTGGAGGGGTCATTAAATGTCCCTAAAATGAATGAAAAAACTCTACTTACACGATGCAAAAATTAAGTCTTAATCAATCCCTACAGCAGCGTCTGTCTCCTCAGCAGATACAGTTCATTAAACTGTTGCAGATTCCTTCTGCCGAGCTTGAGCAACGAATAGAAGAAGAGCTTGAGATAAATCCAGCTTTAGAGGAAGGCATGGACATGGATGAGCGTGTAAAAGATGAGTATGAAGATGATTATAATGTTGATGACCATGATGATTATAGTGAATATAGTGAGTATGATACTTATGAGGGGCTTGATGTAAAACAATATTTAGACCAAGATGACTATGCCGGCTATAAAATGCAAGGTGATGGATGGGGCGATGATGACCGCGATGCGATGCCGGTAGTTGCTACCAGCACATTAGCAGAATCTTTGGTGCAACAATTAGGTTTTTTACGTCTTGATTCTCGTCAAGAAGCTATTGGAATGCAGCTTATTGGTAGTATTGAGGAAGATGGTTATATTCGACGTGCTCTTCGTTCGATTTGTAATGATTTGGCCTTCACGCAAAATATTTATACGAGTGAAGAAGAAGTAGCAAACCTTCTCAAAAAAGTACAAACATTTGAGCCAGCTGGTATTGGTGCAAGAGATTTAAGAGAATGTCTTTTACTACAACTCGACCGCAAAAACCACGATGATATTGCGGTGGAAACAGCTATTAGAATCATAGATGCTCACTTTGACGAGTTTACAAAAAAACATTACGAAAAAATCCAACGCCGCCTCGATATTGACGATGAAACGTTGAAGCAAGCTATTAAAGTTATCACTCGTCTGAATCCTAAACCAGGTAGTATTGGAAGCGGCGATAGTGCAGCAGCCTACTTAATGGCCGATTTTATCGTAACAAATAATAATGGCAAACTTGATGTTATTTTAAACTCAAAAAATGCCCCAGAATTACGTGTGAGTCGTTCATTTGCTGAAATGCTTGATGCGTATGACAAAACAGATAAAAATGGTTCTGCTCAACACAAAAGCATTAAAGAGACGGTTACTTTCGTAAAACAAAAACTCGATGCCGCTAAATGGTTTATTGATGCTATTAAACAGCGTCAGCAGACTTTATTGAAAACCATGAAAGCAATTGTTGAGTTTCAACGTGAGTTTTTCTTAGAAGGCGATGAGACAAAGCTCAAACCAATGATTCTGAAAGATATTGCTAACCGCATTGATATGGATATTTCTACGGTTTCGCGGGTAGCTAATAGTAAATCTGTTCAAGCAGACTTTGGTATTTATCCACTTAAATATTTCTTCTCAGAAGGTATCGCAACCGATTCGGGCGAAGATGCTTCAAGCCGTGAAGTGAAAAACATTTTGAAAGAATTGATAGAAAATGAGCCTAAGAACTCACCACTTTCAGATGATAAACTTGAAAAACTATTGAATAAGCGTGGTTATAATATCGCTCGTCGTACAGTGGCAAAATACCGTGAGCAATTGAATATTCCAGTAGCACGTTTACGTAAGCAGTTATAGATTAAAAATATCATATATATATGAAGGTCGGCATGATTCAAAATCGTGCCGACCTTTTTTTGCAGCAAAATCCAAAACAAAAAACCTTCTTGATTGCTCAAGAAGGTTTTTCAATTTCTTTATGCCTGTGAAATTATGCTTTCAATGCATTTTGTAACTCTTCCATAGGAACCATTTCTTCCTTGAAAGTGTAAGCACCAGTTTTTGGTGATTTCACAGCTTTGATAACTTTCGCAAAGTTTTTACCTGCGGTTTTATCACGGAGCGTTGCAACTACTTTCTTTGCCATTTCTAATTTGATTTTAGATGCGAGAAAAACTCACATTCATTTCTTTAATATTATTTAATTTCTTTGTGGAGCGTGTGAGCTTTCAAAAATGGATTATATTTTTTCAACTCTAAACGACCTGTAGTGTTTTTACGGTTTTTTGTCGTTACGTAACGAGACATACCTGCTACACCGCTTGTTTTTTGTACAGTACATTCTAAAATTACTTGTACACGATTGCCTTTCTTAGCCATTGTTTTATCTATTTGAATGTATTGACTTTTATTGATAAGCAATCAAATCAAGCCAAAATTGATATTTTAAAGAATAAATTTCATTTCAAAATGCTTAGACTCTTTAGCTAAACGCCTGTGTGTCTTGCATTTGGGGTTGCAAAGTTACAAAATTGTGATTGTTTTTTCAAAAATCTTTCAAAAGTTTTTTGATTAATTGTTTGATTTCTCTTCTCGAAGTATCAAACAAGTGCTTTCAAAGGTTTTCGGACTCAACTTTACACTTAATTTCTTGATGCTTTCTTGCATTTTGGCCACTCTCTTCAGAAGAGCCGTCAACCAAATAACGTTTTTATTGCACTTTTACTTCCATGGATTAGGTATATCAGCCACTTTAATCTGCTGAAAGAATCTTTTAATAAGCTACTGTTGTCGTTTACAGCTTCATAAAATATGTTGTTTGCCTTGGGCTATGATATAGAATGATATTTTTATGCATGCATACTATTTTCAGAAATTTGATTTAACTTCGCCAACATTTCAAATTAAATCGACTATTTAAACTAATAACCTAGTAATGAAAAATACCCAAGTAAACTTGATTGCACGCCCAATAGGCGAACCAACGGCCGCTTGTTGGGAAATTATAGAAAATGAAACCCCAGAATTGGCTGAAAACCAACTTTTGGTTCAAACGCAATATTTATCAATTGACCCAGCGATGCGTGGATGGATGAATGAAGGGAAATCGTATATTCGCCCAGTAAGAATTGGCGAAGTAATGAGAGCCTTAGGTGCAGGAGTTGTGATAGAATCGAAACACCCAGATTTCAAAGCAGGTGATTTTGTAACTGCTGGAATGGGTGTACAAGAATATGCCGTGATTGAAGGAAAAGATGCCGTAAAAGTTGACCCTAATTTTATTCCATTACCTGCTTATTTAGGCACTTTAGGAATGTCAGGTCTAACGGCTTACTTTGGTTTATTGGATACTGGACAACCAAAAGAAGGAGAGACTGTGGTTGTATCGGGAGCTGCGGGTGCGGTTGGTAGTGTGGTTGGGCAAATTGCAAAAATTAAAGGCTGTAGAGTAGTTGGCATTGCAGGCGGAGCAGATAAATGTAAATATGTTGTAGAAGAATTGGGCTTTGATGCTTGTGTTGATTATAAGGCAGGAGATTTAAGAAATCAACTAAAAAACGCATGTCCATCGGGCGTTGATGTGTATTTTGATAACGTAGGCGGCGAAATTTTAGATACAGTATTGACACTCATCAACCTTCGTGCAAGAATTGTTATTTGTGGAGCTATTTCACAATATAATGCTACTCAAAAGCCAGTTGGCCCAAGCAATTACCTCTCGCTTTTGGTGAATCGTGCGAGAATGGAAGGAATTGTAGTGTTTGATAATGCTGCTAATTATGGAAAAGCAGTCAAAGAAATGGCTGGTTGGATTGCTCAAGGCAAACTTAATTCGAATGTGTATGTAGCCGAAGGTGGAGTAAGAGCATTTCCTGAAACTTTAATGAAGTTGTTTAAAGGTGAAAATACAGGTAAATTGGTGTTGAAAGTTTCTTAGTCGATTTATAGTCAAAAGGCAACTGTCAAGAGATTGAGTAAGTGACAAGTTTTTATGACAGACGAGCGAAATTTACATATTGATTCTTTGATAGAACGCATTGCTTCGTGCCAGTCGCGAGGCGATGCGTTTTTTCCTGAAGGCATTTTTCCTTCTTATCGACATAATAAATATCTTTTTTATCGCAGACCTGATACAAATATTTTCTATACTGCTACGATTGTTTTTGTTTTGAATCAGGTAAAAGCAAAGGTTTCGGTAAAATCTCAAAAGATTATTGAAGAAATTACAGCAAAGGCCGTAAAAAACTACTCAGATTTTCAGAATAAAGATGGTTTAAAAACCTATAACTTCTGGAAAACAAAACCTTCGAAGCATTTTCCGAATGGACATATTTTTTATCGTTATGACCATTTTAGAATTCCTGATGATATTGATGATACTTCATTGATTTACCTAACTTTACCGCATTCAAAAGAAGATGTATTGTGGTTGAAGGAAAAAGTGAAACTACATACAAACTCTCCAGCATCTAATGGAGGAGTTTATTCAACTTGGTTTGGGAAAAATATGCCGATTGAGCATGATGTGTGTGCTTTGTGTAATTTGATGTATTTGTTTAAAAAACATGAATTACCACACAACGAATATGATGAAGCTGTTTATGGATTTCTGAAAAAGGTGATTTTAGAAGAAAAGTTTATAAATGATGCTTTTGAAATAGCTCATAATTATGCTACTACACCGCTTATAATTTATCACTATGCTCGCCTTTTGGGAGATTTTGAGATACCCCAACTCGAAGTTTGTCGAGAGAAGCTAATAGATGCTACTAAGCAATTACTTTTAAACCAAAAATTAGATAAAATGAATAGATTGGTTTTGGAAACGTCTTTGTTGAAGTTGGATAAAAATGAAAAATTCACAGGGAAGCAATTGCCAATTGCCAATAATCAATCATCGTTTACTTATTTTATTGCAGGACTTTTGAGTTCTTACAGAACCCCAATTTTATATTTTTTCGCCCCATTTAAAATCACGCAAATGGAATGGCAATGTGAAGCACATGAATTGGCACTCATTGTGGAGCGAATATTAAAATAAGATGAGTTCGGGTTGTGGATATTGTATAAGGTTTTGATAATCAGTAATTTAAAATTCATAAAATACTCCGTAGGAGTTAAGTATCGACCGCCGGCCACAGCCGTAGAAAATGCGACCTTCTTAGCAGTATAGCTCCGATGGGGCTGGAGATGAGGTTCTCACATATATTTCTACCGATATTCAACTCCGTAGGGGCAAATTCGACTCATTTTAACTCTGAATTCACGATAAAATAGTAAGGGTGAACATCATGTTCGCCCTATAGATTAGATTCTCATCGGAATACCTTTATCTTTCAAGTAGTTTTTCAGTTCTGGAATACCTATTTCTTTAAAGTGGAAAATACTGGCTGCCAAGCCTGCATCGGCTTTTCCCGAGGTAAATACATCATAGAAGTGTTCCATTGTACCAGCTCCACCCGAGGCAATAATCGGAATATTTGAATTCTCAGAAATTTCGGCCGTTAATTCTAATGCAAACCCTGCTTTCGTGCCGTCGGTATCCATCGAGGTCAATAATATTTCACCCGCTCCACGGTCTTCTACTTCTTTTGCCCAAGCGATTGTTCTTAGTTCGGTTGGTTTTCTACCTCCGTGTGTATGTACGATATGCTCATAGCCGTTGGCTTGCTCAATATATCGAGTATCAATAGCCACAACAATACACTGCGAGCCAAACTCAAGAGCTAATTCATTGATTAATTGAGGATTACGCACTGCCGAAGAATTAATTGAAACTTTATCCGCTCCAGCATTTAAAAGCTTGGAAACATCAGCAACTGAACCAATTCCGCCACCTACACAAAATGGAATATTGATGGTATGGGCAACTCTACGTACTAAATCGAGCAAAGTTTTGCGTTCTTCAACAGTGGCTGTAATATCGAGAAATACTAACTCGTCAGCTCCTTGACGAGCATATTCGGCTCCAAGTTCTACGGGGTCGCCCGCATCGCGAAGATTGACAAAATTTGTACCTTTAACGGTTCTACCGTCTTTTATATCCAAGCAAGGAATAATTCTTTTTGTGAGCATAGTTTCAAAGGTTCGAAAACCGTATGATTATTTTTCGTTATAAATATTTGGTCGGGCAATCTGCATCATTATATCGGGGTTATCCAGTGGAGTGAAGCCGAATTGTGCATAAAGTCCGTGGGCATCGCGAGTAGCGAGCATCCATCTACGAAGTCCTTGTAAATCAGGGTGTTGTGTAATACACTGCATCAACCATTTTGAAATCCCTTTGCCTCTTTCGCTCTCTAAAACAAAAACATCGGCCAAGTAAGCAAAAGTAGCATAGTCAGAAATGATTCGGGCATAGCCTATTTGAGAAGCCCCACCCCAACCCTCCCCGATAGAGAGGGAGTGTTTGTAAATACCAAAAGTTGTTGAATGTTCGGCGGCACGCTTCACGATTTCCATCGGAATATTGGGAGACCAATAACTTGTCGATAAGAAACCATGAATTACGTCAAATTGTAATTTGGCTTTATCGGTGCTAATGGTGTATTCGTCTTTTTGAAATTCGTGAATCATATCGGACGACTAATTTTATTTAAATTTTAACAATGACAGGTTTTAAACCTGTCCTACAAGAATCTTTTTTCTATTTCTTTCAAAGTTACACGCCCTTCGTAAATGGCTTTACCAACAATTACTCCAAAAATATTGAGTTCAGCCAAATCCTCTAAGTCCTTCATTGAACTTACGCCACCACTGGCAATAACTTGCAAATCAGGGAATTGTGCTTGCATTTTCTTGTATAAATCTACAGAAGGGCCTTGTAGAAGTCCGTCTTTCGCTACATCGGTGCTGATGGTGTATTTTACGCCTTTTTCTATCCACTGAGCAATGAAATCATATACCCAAACGCCCGAATCTTCTTCCCAACCACTTACGGCAATTTTTTCGTTTCGTGCATCGGCTCCCAAAATAATGGCTTCTCCACCAAATCGTTTGAGCCAATCTTCGAATAACGCTGGATTTTTGATGGCGATACTTCCGCCAGTTACTTGCTTGGCTCCGCAATCGAAAGCCAATCGGATATCTTCATTAGATTGTACTCCACCGCCAAAATCAATGTGTAAATTGGTTTTACTGGCAATGGTTTCGAGTACTTTAGCGTTGGTGATTTTTTTATTTTTAGCTCCATCTAAATCAACCAAATGAAGGCGTTTGATACCCGCATCTTCAAACATCTTGGCAACTTCGAGTGGGTTTTCGTTGTATGTTTTTTTCTGTGAATAATCACCTTGTGTAAGTCTTACACACTTACCTTCGATGAGGTCAATGGCTGGAATGATTTGAAACATAGTTTCTAACCGAAGCGTCGGACCGTCCCTAAATTGGGAATTTATATAGTTTAGAAATATAATATTGAAACGGGTTGATTTGATAAATGATTACTCTATCAAACCCCCAAAAAATTCTTGAAAATCTGTTCGCCTACATCACCACTGATTTCTGAGTGAAACTGTGCCGCAAAGAAATTATCTCGCTGCAACATGGCCGAATATTCAAGAATATAATTGGTTTTAGCTACTGTGTAATCACAAAGTGGAGCGTAATATCCGTGGTTATAATAGACGTATTCGCTTTCACGCAAACCTTTCAAAAGTGGATTTGGCTGCTCGGCCAAGATATTATTCCAGCCAGTTTGTGGAACTTTGAAGCCTTTTACTCTCGGAAACTTCAAGATTGGAATATCGAAAACTCCCAAACATTCGGTATTATTTTCTTCGGATGATTGGCAGAGAAGCTGCATTCCTACGCAAGTTCCCAAGAAAGGTTGTTTAAGTGTAGGAATTACTTTGTCGAGTCCGTTTTCTCGTAAACTTTTCATGGCAGTTGAAGCTTCTCCCACGCCTGGGAAAATTATTCTTTCGGCAGAGCGAATGACTTCGGCATCATCAGAGAGTTCGTAGCTTGCTCCGATTCTTTCAAGTGCGTACATAACCGACTGCACATTGCCCGCATTGTATTTGATAATGACTACTTTCAATTTTCAATGATTAAATGAGTACCACAATGTAATTGAACGATTTGTAATATGTTGAGAAAAAGCTCCTTCTCAACATATTACAAATCTAAACTTATAGCTAGACAAAACATTATTTTTTATAAAAAAGTACTATTTAATCTTGAATAAGTTTTATAAATATTGATTTAAACAAAAATATTCATTCAATCACCCATTCAATCATTTAGGCATTGGTTATCTTGCGGCGAAATTTTACGACCCCAAAAATGAATTGGCAAACGCTTTTCTCTAATAAACGACTTGGTGCCGAACACCGCAACGCTCAAGAACATTTCCGTACTGATTATATGCGAGACTATGACCGATTGATTTTTTCGTCACAGTTTCGCCGATTACAAAATAAGACTCAAGTTTTTCCATTACCAGGAGCAGTTTTCGTACATAATCGCCTAACTCATAGCTTAGAAGTGGCCTCGGTAGGCCGTTCGCTGGGGAAGGCAATTGGTGAGAAAATTGTTGAAAAATACCAAGATTCGCTTAATCAAGAAGCCATAGAGTTTTACAAATTTGAGCTTTCGGCGGTAGTCATGACAGCCTGTATTGCTCACGATATTGGTAATCCACCATTCGGGCATTCGGGTGAAGAAGCCATTCGTACATATTTTAGAGAATTGGAGGGCGAAAAACTTCAATTTTTAACTGAAAACCTAACTGAAAATCAATTTAACGATTTTAAATGGTTTGAAGGAAATGCAAATGCTTTCAGAATTTTAACAACAATTTTTAATAAAAGCAGTTTAAATTTAACTTATGCTACTTTAGCTTCAATCATTAAATATCCAGCTGATTCGAGTAGTGGATTTAAGAAAAAAACAGGCTTGATTTCAACCAAAAAATCTGGTTTTTTTGATTCAGAAAGTGAGTTTTTTCGCCGAATTGCCACCGAACTAAGCTTACATCCGCTTAATGATGAACAAACGGTTTTCGCCCGTCATCCTTTCGTATTTTTGGTAGAAGCGGCCGATGATATTTGTTATCGAATCATTGATTTAGAAGATGCTCATCGCTTAAATATTATTTCTATTCAAGAAGCTCGTGAGTTGCTCGAACCTTTCTTCGAAACACAAGAAGGCAAAAGAAGTATTAAAGAAAAAGTAGATACGATTGAAGATGACAAACAAAAATTGTCGTTTTTACGGGCGATGTTAATTGGTAAATTGGTCAATCAATGCACAGAAGTATTTTTTGAATACGAAAAACAGCTTTTAGACGGTACGCTCAATAAACCACTTATTGATTTACTAGATGAAAAAACAATTTCATTGATTAAACGAATAGACGATATTTCGGTCAAGAAAATTTATAACCACAAATCGGTTATTGAAATAGAAATTGCTGGTTATCATGTGATTGGAGGTTTGTTGAAAGAGTTTGTATCAGCGGTTTTATCGCCCGAGACGGCTAAATCTCGAAAACTTTTACAGCTCATGCCAAGCCAGTTTGAGATTAAAAAAGAAGATAATGCTTACCAAAATATTTTATCGGTAGTAGATTTTATTTCAGGTATGACCGACGTTTTTGCCATTGACCTTTACCGAAAAATTACAGGTATTCAAATTCCACAATTATAATTTTTACCCAAAGTGTGGCACACATTATTAATCGTTGAAAACTGGTTTGCCATGCTTAATTTGTAGATTTAAGCAATTAAGGAACTTCAAAACCGAAAAAAACTGTTGTTTCTGTAAGTACCTAAACCACAAAAAGTTCACACTTTTTGGCTGAAATTCGCATGAAACAAAGCAAAGACCCGTACGCAGCTCTGCGATACCCCGAATTTAGATATTTTATTTCGGCACAGTTTCTTTTTACTATTGCCGTATTAGTTCAAGAAGTAGTTATAAGTTTTTATCTCTACGAAATCACGCACGACCCTCTTTCGTTGGGTCTGATAGGCCTTTTCGAAGCAGTTCCTTATATTTCTCTGGCTCTTTTTGGAGGATATTTTGCCGACCGACGCGATAAAAAAACAATCATTCAAATTTGTTATGGCATTATTGTACTATGCTCTTTTTTATTGCTTTGGGTTACATATCCTTTAGAAAATCATCCACTTGATATTCAGAAAATTAAATTTGTCATTTATCTAACAGTCTTTATTTTAGGCTTAGCTCGTGGATTTTACGGCCCTGCATGGTCTTCACTTAAACCATTTTTAGTACCTGCCGAACATTATCCAAATTCGGCCTCTTGGAGTAGTCAATTTTGGCAATCAGGTATGATTCTTGGCCCAGCTTCTGCTGGATTTTTATATAGTTGGTTAGGACTTACGAATACCCTTATTTTGGTTATTGTGCTGTTTTGTGTGGCTTTTATATTGGTATCTCTGATTTCCAGAAAACCTATACAAGTACCCGAAGTTCACCAAAGTATTTTCAAAAGCTTAAAAGAAGGAATAGATTTCGTGCTAAAAAACAGAATTCTGTTTTATGCTATTTTGCTTGATATGTTCTCGGTGCTCTTTGGTGGAGTAGTAGCTATTTTGCCAGTATTCGCCAAAGATATTTTGCAAGTCGGAGCTGAAGGTTTAGGAATTTTAAGAGCCGCTCCAGGAATAGGAGCAGTGCTAACCATGCTCGGTACGGCATATTTCCCGCCTACACGTAAAGCATGGCGAAATATGCTTATTGCAGTAGCTGGTTTTGGTGTAGCTACTTTGGTTTTTGCCCTTTCAACCAACTTTTGGTTGTCGGTAGCAGCATTGTTTTTAACAGGTGCTTTTGATAGTATCAGTGTAATTGTACGCCAAACAATCTTGCAAGTGCTTCCTCCCGACGAAATGCGTGGGCGTGTAAGTGGTGTAAATGGTATTTTTGTGAGTTGCTCAAACGAATTAGGTGCTTTTGAATCGGGAGTGGCAGCTAAATTATTAGGCCCAGTTAATTCTGTTTTATTTGGAGGAGTAATGACATTAGTCATTGTCAGTATTTTATATCTGAGGTCTGGCGAATTGTTTGAAGTTAAATTAGAAAGAAATTGAGTTGTTAACTTAGAATCATAACAATATATTTGTGCAACCTCACAACTGTTGTTATGATTTTACTTTTTGCTGTTACTAAAAAAATATTTCAAAAAATTGCATTAAAATGCCCGCGTGTGGGCTTGCAAACGCTATTGATTTTATTGTCAATACAGGAAATTTCTGCACAAAACAAACCACGAAGTGAAATAAACCTCGATGCGTTTATTCAGCGGGTTTTTCCTGTTCAGCAAGAAAATATCAATTATGAAGACCTCTACGAGTCGCTTTATCAGCTTTATCAAAATCCATTAAATCTAAATACTGCAACTGCTGAAGAATTGGCTTCGATTTATATTCTTTCACAGGCTCAGATAAATAGCATCGTACAACATCGAGAGCAGAATGGCGATTTTTTGAGTATTTATGAACTTCAAGCTGTACAGAACCTTGATTTAGAAACTATTAGTAAAATTCTACCCTTTGTAGAGGTGAGATATAAATTTTCGGCAGGAGATTTACGAAATAGACTTACAAATCCTACGGAGCATTATTTAGTTTTACGAAATAGTCAGACTTTAGAGCAATCGAAGGGTTTTGCAGAAGATAAATACTTGGGTTCTCCTCAACATTTATACGCTCGTTATCGCTTGAGTCACCCAAAAGATTTTCAAGTAGGATTTATTGTAGAAAAAGATGCTGGCGAAAAACACTACCTCGATTTCTATACTTTTCATTTTCAGTTAAAAAATAAGGGAAACCTTAGAAACCTAATTTTAGGCGATTACCAAGCTCAGTTTGGTCAAGGCTTGATTATGTCGGCGGGTTTTTCCTTGGGAAAAAGCAGTGAAGCCATTGCAACTACTCGACGAAGCAATTTGGGTTTACGACCCTATGGTTCGTTGCTTGAAGGAGGCTATTTTAGGGGTGCTGCGGCCACTTATCAAATAGACAAAATTGATTTGACGGGCTTTTATTCTTATGCCAAACGAGATGCTAATATCAATGAAACAGATGGCGAACGAGAAGATTATTTTAGTTCGATACTAACAGGGGGTTTGCACAGAACAGCAACCGAATTGGCTCGAAAAAATCAATTAACTGAACAAAGTTTTGGCCTAAATGCTACCTTTCGGTTTAAAAATGGTCAGGTTGGAGCAACAATTCTAAATACACAGTTTGATGCATTTTTACAAAGAACACCCGTACTTTACAATAAATTTGAATTTGTAGGGAAACAAAACTTAGTTGCTGGTGCAAATGCGACCTATACTTGGCAAAATTTTAACTTCTTTGGCGAAGCTGCTCGTTCGAGTAGTGGTGGCGTGGGAGCAATTGGTGGCTTTGTTGCGGCTCTCAGTAAGCAAGTAGAATGGGCGGTGAATCTTCGCAACTTCGACCGCAATTTTCATAGTTTTTATGCCAATGCTTTGAGCGAAGGTAGTAGGAATATTAACGAACGGGGTATTTATTGGGGATTGAAATATACGCCTAAGAAAGGGCTTATTTTTAGTGGTTTCTATGACCGTTTTCAGTTTCCGTGGCTAAGGTATTTAGTAGATGCTCCTTCGAGTGGCTTCGATTATCTCTTACGAATGAGTTATCAAATCAATAAAAAGGCTCTCTTTTATGCCCAATATCATGAAGAACATAAAGGAAAAAATCTACCCAATAATACCACTGTTTCAGATTTGGTAGTAAATACCATTCGGCAAAGTGTTTTGGTCAACTTTGAATATGCAATTAATAGAGATTTTAAGACCCAAACTCGTGTGCAGTTGAATACTTTTCAATATGAAACACGTTCAAAATCTAAAGGGTATGTTTTGATGCAAGATATAGAAGGCACAATTAGAAAAGTACAGTTGAAAGGCCGAATCGCTTATTATAGTACCGATGATTATGATTCGAGAATTTATGTTTACGAAAATGATGTTCTTTATGCCATTTCGTTTCCTGCTTATTACGGAAATGGTTTGCGAACTTATTTGATAGCTCGTTATGGACTGACTAAAAATCTTGATTTATGGGTACGATATGCACGGACGCAACTGAGTGGCGTAACTAGCATCGGTAGTGGCAACGACCAAATTAATGCCCCGCATCGTAGCGAAATAAAGGCTCAGATTAAGTATTCGTTTTAAGTGTTTTATTCATGAAAATGTACCAAACCATCAATAGGGCTCTTTAATATTTTGCCTATCGTTAAATGATATTTTTGGGCAGTCTCGGTGAGTAAGTTATTATAATAAAATGCCACCGAACCGACAAAGTTGATAGTAACTTCTTGGCACATTGGATATTTAATAATGTATTTTTCGAAAAACTGTGCAAAGCAATTTTCTACTAAATTTTTACAAAAGTCATTTTCGAAGTTATCAAATAAGAACTTGGAAAAAGAAGCAAAATAACGATTTGGAAATGGCTTATGGTAAGCATTTTCGAGTACTGTAAGGCGGTCTATTGTGCCATATTTTTGCTCAAATCTTTCTCTTATTTCAAGAGGCATTTCATTGTGCAAATAGCTCAGTAAAAGACTTTTCCCTAAATGACCACCACTACCTTCATCTCCTAACCAAAAACCCAAAGGTGGAACCTGAAACCCCGTTTTTACACCATCAAAAAATATTGAGTTTGAGCCAGTACCTAAAATACAAGCAATTCCAGCGGTTCGCCCACAGGCGGCTCTTGCTGCACCAACAACATCGCTGTATGCTTCTATGTGTTGGCAATTGGGAAAAACCATTAAAATAGCTTCTTTAATGATTGCGGCTTTTTCTTCATTCGTCACACCAGTTCCGTAGTAAAATACCTTTTCAATGACTTTTGTACACAATGGAGCAACTTTTTCTTTTATTTCTTGAGCAATCGAATCGGCCCCTTGGTAGTATGGATTAAAACCAACGGTTTGTATTTCGGCAATTACCTTGTTTTGGTCTAAAAGTCTCCAATCGGTTTTGGTTGAGCCGCTATCTGCAATCAGAATCATATATAAAGTTGAGCTATTGATGATGATTTTGGGTGTAAATATCAGAATTGTAGGACAGGTTTGCAACCCGTCGATGCGTAGAAATAGCTTTTATCAATTCCTTGTTATTGACAACTTAAAGTAAAAAACATAATATTTTTAATTTTTTATTAAACAAATTCAATAAAATATAGTGTTAGTTAGATAGTAATAGACGGAAAACTTAAAAAATAGTTAAATTCGCAAAAAAGCAACAACACCACTTTATAGGATTATGGCAGAAGAAAAATCATTGAACTTTATCGAACAAATTATTGAAGATGACATTGCAGCAGGCAAAAACGACGGCCGAGTACTGACTCGTTTCCCTCCTGAGCCAAATGGCTACTTGCACATAGGTCATGCTAAATCTATCTGTCTGAATTTTGGAGTTGCCCAGAAATATGGTGGAAAAACAAATCTTAGATTTGACGATACTAACCCAGTTACCGAAGAAACCGAATACGTTGAGTCGATTAAGGCCGATGTTAAATGGTTAGGCTTCGATTGGGCAGAGGAACTATACGCCTCTGATTATTTTGACCAGTTATACGAATTGGCAGTAAAACTTATCAAGAAAGGCCTTGCTTACGTTGATGATAGCACATCAGAAGAAATGGCTGCTATGAAAGGTACACCAACTGTTCCGGGCATCAATAGCCCTTATCGTGAGCGTAGTATCGAAGAAAACCTTGATTTGTTTACTCGTATGAAAAACGGCGAATTTGCTGAAGGAACACGAGTTTTAAGAGCTAAGATTAATATGGCTTCGAGCAATATGCTCATGCGTGACCCAATCATTTATCGTATTAAATTTGCCACCCATCATCGCACAGGCGATAAATGGTGCATTTATCCGATGTATGATTTTGCACACGGACAATCAGATTCTATTGAGCAAATTACACATTCAATCTGTACACTTGAGTTTGTGCCTCATCGTGAATTGTATGATTGGTGTATCGAAAATCTTGAAATTTTCCCTTCAAAACAATACGAATTTGCTCGTCTGAATCTTTCGTATGCCATTACAAGTAAGCGTAAACTTTTGCAATTGGTGAACGAAAAATTTGTAAGTGGCTGGGACGACCCACGTATGCCTACAATTTCAGGGATGCGACGCCGTGGTTATACACCAGAAGCCATTCGTGAGTTTTGTGATAGAATTGGTGTAGCCAAACGCGATAATTTGATTGATGTAAGTTTATTAGAATTTTGTGTTCGCGAACATCTCAATAAAGTAGCTACCCGTGTCATGGCGGTGCTTGACCCGATTAAAGTTGTAATTACTAATTATCCAGAAGGAAAAGTTGAAGAACTAAAAGCAGAAAATAATCCAGAAGATGCTGAAAGTGGTTCAAGACCAATGCCATTTAGTCGTGAGATTTTAATCGAAAAAGATGATTTCATGGAAAACCCAACGAAAAAATACTTCCGTTTGGGGCCAGGCTTGATGGTTCGTTTGAAACATGCCTATATCATTAAATGTGATGAGGTAGTGAAGGACGAAAATGGCGAAATCGTAGAACTTCATTGTTCGTATATCGAAAACTCTCGCAGTGGTAGCGATACCTCTGGTATAAATGTAAAAGGAACTATCCATTGGGTTTCAGAGGCTCATGCAGTAGATGCAGAAGTAAGACTCTACGACCGCCTCTTTAAGGTAGAAGACCCAAGTCGTGAAGATGGAGATTTTAAAGAATACTTAAACGGAGATTCCTTAGAAGTTATAACAGCCAAAGTAGAACCTGCTCTAAAAGAAGCAACTGTAGGAACACCGTATCAGTTTTTGCGTAAAGGTTATTTCTGTTTAGACCCTGATTCAACAACCAATCAATTGGTCTTTAATAAAACAGTTGGTTTAAAAGATACTTGGGCCAAAGAAGCCAATAAATAATGCACCGATTAATTTTAAAACCTGCAAGTGTCAAAACTTGCAGGTTTTATTTTAGTATTTCAGAGACCTTTTTATACGAACTAAGTCAAATAGGCGTTAGTAATTGATAATAACAAAGAATCCTTACGATGAAAAACACAGCAATTAAGATTTTAACTTTTCTGCTTATTAGTGTAAGTACTTTTGCACAAACAGCCGATGATGTTTTCAATAAATATTATACCGCTACCGGTGGAAAAGCCTTATGGGATAGTATCGCTACATATACTATAAAACAATCTTATAAAGGCAATACCGCGGCCGATTATGATATGGAGCTCAGAGGTTCATTTAAAGAGGCAGGCCTCTATAAAGCCAAAACAATTTTGAAGCGTACTTTTATTTTTGGAATAAAAGGAAATGAAGGTTGGAGAAAAGTGCCTCTCGGAAGTACTGATAAAGCAACGCAGTATGAGACCAATTCATTGAGTGAAAAAGAGCAAGAAAATATGCGTAGAGAACTTAAGGAAAACTTATTACCATTTCTTGATTATGAAGCCAAAGGGTATATTGCTACACTCGTTGGAAGCGAAACACTTAATAATGTGAAAGTAAAACAAGTAGAATTGAGTGGTAGAGGCACAAAATATAATCTCTATTTTGATGAATCAACTGGTTTGTTAGTAAGAAAAAAACTTACACTCAATACGGGAGAGGTAATTACAGAAGATTACACTAAATATGCTGATACAGCTTACGGAATTAAGTTTCCTGTAGAATCAAACTATACCAGTAGTGTTGATAAACGTACTTTAAAAGTAACAACTTCAGTTATTTTAAATGATAAAATTGCTCCTGAATATCTAATGAAATAACAGAAATATAATAACAAGCTTTGAGGCCTCTCATTTTTGAGGGGCTTTTTTGTGTAACTTTAATTCTAATTCTGAAAAATCTTTAATCAACTTCCAACCATTCTATGTGAATCAGTGTCTTACTGATGTCAACCATTTAAAATTTAACACGGTTGGAATATAAAACTACCCTTTTCATGTATAGCGAACAAGATTTAATACAGGCTTGTATTCGCCAAGAACGACCAGCCCAACGGCAGCTTTACGAGCGTTTTGCTAGTAAGTTGTTCGCTACGGCTATGCGTTACATGAAAAATCGGAGTGATGCCGAAGATGTTTTACAAGATTCATTCATCAAAATCTTTCAAAAAATTGACACCTTCCGATTCGATTGCCCACTTGAAGCTTGGCTGCGAAAGATTGTAGTAAATACTGCTCTCAAACAATTACAAAGCCAGCCAAACTATATGGAGCATACTGATAGCCAATTGATTGCCGATGACCTAGAGCAAGATGAGTTTACACTCTCAGGTTTTGAATTTGAGCAACTCATGGGAATAGTACAGAGTTTGCCCGATGGCTGTCGTACGATTTTCAACTTATATGCCATAGAGGGATATCAACATAATGAAATAGCAGCAATGCTTGGGATTTCTGAAGGTACATCCAAATCTCAGTATTCAAGGGCAAAAATGCTATTACAAGGTAAATTGAAGGCAATTGGTATTGTTCCGAAAACCATAAAATAATTTAAGATTTAGATACGAAGGCGTAAATACAATAAAATGGAATTAGAAAGGCCAAATAATTTTGAAGAAGAGTGGAAAGATGCGTTTAATGACGCTTCCTTTGCTCCGCCTAATGATATGTGGGAGCGAATAGAGCGTGAATTAGATAAAAAAGAACGCCGTCCATTTTTGTTCTTCTTCAGTTCATCGGGCATGCTTGCAGGCATTGCCGCAACGCTTATTTTAGTGTTGGGTGGAATTCTATTTTTTATGAAAACCCCTTCGGATAATTTAGTAACATCGAGCATTGCAACTACTCCAAAATCAATTAATCAAACGCCTCAAAGTATTCAAAAAACAATAGAAGAAAGTAATCCAATAGCACTGAATTCGGCAGAACCTGCTATTTCAATGAAAGAAAAAGCTCTGACAGCTATGGCTGAAACGAGATTTAGCAAACGTATTACTAACCATAACAACTACACTCAAGAATTAGCTGTGATAGGTGCTCCTTTCTCGGCTAATTCGAATAGTGAAATAAATGAGCGAGCAGTTACAAGTTTAAAAGTAAGTTCGATAAGTGAAGGTAAAATTGGTCAAACGTCTGCACTTTTAGCCCAAAATAACCAACCAAAGGAGTTACAATTCCTTGTGCCGAAGACTTACCAGTATTTTGGTAGTAGATATACCTTAAAGCGAAATAAATTACTTTTCGATGTTCCTGAAGAAGAGGAATCTAAAAACTTAGCTTCGAATGATTCGAAATTTTGGTTGGGAGTACAATCTGGCGTATCTCCTTTCGACCCCAATATGAAACTCAATAATTTGAATACTGTAGCATTAGCTCAGGCCGATAATTTTGCCCAAGTCTCAAACAAACCATCTGTTGGAGCATCTCCTTCGGGCGATAAACAAGGACAGGTTTTGGTTTCACAGCCAGAAAATGCCATCAGAGGTGGTATTGGTATCAATACTGGAGTAGCAATGGGATATAAAATTTCAAAAAAATGGAATTTTGAGAGTGGTATTCGCTACCTAAGAGGTAACTCTACACTTAATAGCAATACGTATGCTTTTCAGCAAAATGGTTATGTAAATACTTTTTTTGCTGATTATTTATTGCAGAACTCAGCGAGTAAAGAATATTCCATAGCCAGTAGTACGGTCAATACAGTTGTAGCTGATGCGTCGAAGTTTGGGAATAGATATGAATATTTAATGGTTCCACTTCAAATGGGCTATGAAATTGCTATTTCTAAGAAAGTAGGTTTAAATGTATTGGCCGGTATTTCGGCAGATATTTTCTTGCAAAACACAATTATCAACGATAATAGTCTTGTGCAAGAAAAAAGTACCATTAATGGTTCGAGTAATATATATAAGCCATTAAACATGAGTGGCTTAGGAGGATTAAGAGCTACTTATCTGATTGATAAGCACTGGCAGTTAAATTTGGGCAGCTCGTATCAACATTCATTATTTTCAGGCATCAATAATTCTACTGATTTACAGATGCGTTTGAAGATGTTTGGACTGAATTATGGTTTAAATTATAGATTTTAAGATTAAATAGATACTTCAGCATCTATTTAATCTTATGTTCGCTCATATAACTTAGATATTTGACTATTTCATTGGCCTCTTCGGGCTTGATTCCCAAAGTTGGCATTTTTACTTCATTACGATAATCAGCAGGATTTTGTATAAAAGCTTTTAAATCTTCAGTTTTCCAGTATTCTGTCACACTTTTGGGGTAATTTAATTCTGGTCCCATTTTTCCACCTATTTTATTGATAGAATGACAAGTTTGACAACGATTTTTAAAAATTTCGTAACCTGCCATCGCCGATGCTTCGGTAGGTTTTAGCGCTGCATCATTTTCGTGTAGGGGTGCTAAATGTATTTTTACCAAATTATAGGGCCATTTATATAAAATATCATCAGCTGAAACACCTTCATAGACAACGTAAAAAGGTTCCATTTTTATAGGCTTATTATTACTTTCAACAGATTCCCAATCTTTCCCTTTACTTGCGTCAACATCACTTACTGCCAAAAAAGCTTTTGAACCAAGTAGTTTTTCCAATGACATTTCGGGCTTATAGCCATCTTCACACTCAAATACAACCTTCAAGTCAGCTACATTCATTCGTTTGAGAGCTGTATATTTTTCAAGGATTTCTTTTAACGGTAAAGCATTGAATTTTTTGTTTTTATGATAAACAGGGTCTGGCTTTACATTCGCAATAGTATTGGGTTTTAACAAACCTTGTTTTTGTAAGGCTACCAAATCAATAGAAAGAGAATCATTCGCTTGAACTTCTTCTTTTTCTAGTTGAGCTACCTGCAAAGAATCTTTATTGGTTGATTTTTCAGAATTAGTGCATGCAATATAAACTGTAGAAAGTAGGCAAAATGCGAGCGTTTTTTTCATAATTTAGATGAGGTAAAGAGGGTGATTTATCTACATCAAAAGTACTACAAATCTTCATGAAAACTTTTGAGTGAAGTATTTTTCTTCGAAATGTACTATCTTTAAGGCTGTATTCAAAAATTTAACCTATGAAACAATCCAAATTCCAAACGCAACTATGCGTACTGCTATCGTGCGTATTTGCATTCAACTCTGTATTGGCCCAATGGCAAATTTCGGCCAAAAATTTCGACCCTAACAATTACTATGGCGTTACCGTTGCCAATGGTATGGTTGGTATTACATCTTCGCCTGACCCTCTCAAAGTTAAAGAAATAGTGCTCAATGGTACTTTCGATACCTACGGGCGTGGTCGTGTGGCCAATATCATGAAAGTATTTGAATTTGCCAATATGGAGTTAATCATTGATAATGAAATGATTAATCGAAAAAATATCAGCAATTTCGTACAGACTATTGATATGCAGAATGCCATTTTTAGTACAACTTTCGATTTTGGAGCTAAGGCATCCGTAAAATCAAATGTGTTAGCTTTACGACATTTACCACACTCTGCCATGATTGAGATGGAAGTTACAGCCAAGCAAGACCTGGAGTTTACCCCGATAAGCATTATGCAAACACCAGATATGCTACGTGATGTAAAGAATTTCTTTCATACTATTGACCGACCGCACTCGCTCATTCCTTTGATGACCTCAGTAGCTAAAACACCAACTGGTAAACACACTATTGCGGCATCTAACTCTTTTTTATTCGAAGAGGAAAGGGGCAAAGAACCACAACTGATTCACGAAGAATGGGATAATGGTATGCATCGAATGAAATTTATCAAAAAACTAAAAGCTGGAGAAACATATAAATTTTCGATAGTTGGTTCGGTTATTTCTACGGCTCATGTCGTTGACCCGCACAATGAAGCGGAGCGATTGACAATTTTTGCCGCTCTCGAAAAGCGTGAACGTTTGTTAAAAAAACATAAAGAGGCTTGGGCAAAACTTTGGGAGTCGGATATTATTATTGAAGGTGATGATGAAGCTCAACGTGCGGCTCGTTTTTCGCTTTATAACCTTTACTCATTTTGCCGTGAAGGACAAGCCTATAGCCTTTCGCCAATGGGGCTTTCGGGCTTAGGCTATAATGGACACGTTTTTTGGGATACCGAAATTTGGATGTACCCTCCGCTATTAGCTATGAAACCAGAATTGGCAAAATCATTACTCGAATATCGTTTTGAGCGATTACAAGCGGCAAAATATAATGCAAAAGCACATGGATATCAAGGAGCAATGTTTCCGTGGGAGTCTGATGATTCAGGACAAGAATCTACACCAGTTTGGGCATTGACGGGGCCATTTCAGCATCATATCACGGGTGATATAGGTTTTGCTTTTTGGAAGTATTACCAAGTAACCAAGGATAAGAATTGGTTGAAAGAACGTGGGTACCCTATGCTCAAAGAAGTAGCAGATTTTTGGACAAGTCGAGTAGAAAAAGGTAATGATGGCAAGTATCATATTATCAATGTGGTATGTGCTGATGAGTGGGCAGAAAATGTAGATGATAATGCCTATACCAATGGTATGGCTAAGGAAGTGTTAGGTTTTGCTAACCAAGCTGCCAAAGAATTGGGTTTACCTGAGAATCCAAAATGGAAAGAAGTACAAGATGGAATCGTGATTTTGAAGTTTCCTGATGGAACTACGCGTGAACACGCCACATACAATGGAGAGCCAATCAAACAAGGCGATGTAAACTTGCTTTCTTACCCAATGAAACAAATTACTGACCCAGCTACTATCAAGAAAGATTTAGATTTTTATTGGAAAGTTTTGGCCGATAATCTTCCAGGAAGAAAAGGACAAAGCCCAGCGATGGCACATGGCGTTTTTTCTATCTTAAATGCTCGTTTGGGAGATACTGAAACCGCTTACAAACAATACATGGATAGCTATAAACCTAACGAAGTTCCGCCATTCGGAGTTTTGGCCGAAACCGCTGGTGGAACAAATCCATACTTCTCGACAGGTGCGGGAGGATATTTACAAACACTCATCAACGGCTGGGGTGGACTTGATTTTACTGATGCAGGAATCATCCAACTAAAAACCAAGCTTCCCAAACACTGGAAATCATTGACTTTAAAAGGTGTTGGAGTTGAGAAGAAGACGTTTGTAGTGAAGTAAGAAGTTTTTGAAAAAGTGCCATTGTAAGATTAAAAGTGGCACTTTTTCAATTTAATTGTCATAAAACGCCTTCAAACTGCTCCATCCAGAGACGGTTGTAAACTCCTTCTTGATAAAGCAAGCTTTCGTGTGTGCCTTCTTGCACTAATTTACCATTGGCAAGAACTAATATTTTATCCGCATTTTTGATGGTACTCAATCGGTGAGCAATGATAATGATTGTTTTATTCAAACTTTGTAATGATTGAATGGTTTGCTGAACGTATTTCTCCGAAATTGTATCAAGAGCAGAGGTGGCTTCGTCTAAAATCAGTATTTCTGGATTACGGTATAAAGCTCGTGCGATGGCCAAACGCTGGCGTTGTCCGCCCGAAAGATTTGCCCCATTTTCGCCAATGTGGGTATTAAAGCCATTCGGTAGTTTTTCTACAAATTCACTAATTCCGAGTTGACTACAAATGAATAAAATACGTTGCATATCTGGTTCAAAATCTCCGAGTGCAATGTTTTCAATGACCGATGCTCCGAATAAATCAATTTGTTGCGGTACTACACTTACCATATTTCGGAGGTTTTCATTATGAATGTGCTTGATGTCATAATCGCCAATTAGAATATTTCCACTACTCAGTGGATATAAGTTTTGCAACAACGACATCAACGTAGATTTACCCGAACCGCTTTCGCCAATTACAGCCGTAATTTGTCCTTTTTTGAGCGTAATCGTCAAATTATCAAATACTTGTACTCTCGTACCATAACGAAACGATACATTCTTAAACAGAATGTCGCCTACCATTTCGGGCGTAAGTTCAACTTTGTTTTCGGTAGATTCTCGCTCCAAGTCCATAATTTCAAATAATCGGTCGGCGGCAATAAGTGCCTCTTGAATAGTCCGATTTGAGCCAATCAAACTCATAGCAGGGCTTGTAAAATAACCAATTAAAGAGTAAAAAGAAAGCAACTCACCAGGGGTTAGTTGCTGGTCATTGACATAAGATGTACCAAGCCAAAGTAATAGAATGGTAAAAAGTCTGGAAATAAAATCGGTGATATTACCAATAAAAATGCTGGTTTTGCCTGATGTAAAAACGGTTTCGAGTAGCCTAACGAAATTAGTTTCGGTTTTGAGGTTGGCATAAGACTCAATGCCAAAACGTTTGATTGTGGTAGCGGCATTCAGAGATTCGACTAATTGAGCCTCTAATTCTGCTGAATTTTCCATCAACTTTCGCCCTTGTTTGCGGTTGATATAGTTACTGACAAAATAAATAATGACATAAAACGGAATAATTGCCAATAGCATTGCCGCTAATTTCCAATCGTAAGTAAACATCAGACCAAACGAAAACAGCACGATAAAAACATTGACCGCCAAACCAATAATCACATCATTGATAAAAACCCGAATCTTGACGGCATCGTTTACCCTCGAAATGATTTCGCCCACCCGCATCGTATCAAAAAACTGTTGTGGCAGTTTTAGCAGATGTTTATAATATCCTAAAATCAGTTGTGCATCTATCTGTTGGCCAGTTTTTAGAGCGAAAATACTTTTAACCGTACCGATGATGGTCTGCAAAACTAAAATAATAATCATGCCGATACTCAGCAAATTGAGCAGGTTTTTATTGCCTTCAATGATTACATTATCTGTGATTTTTTGGATATAAATGGAGGTTGAAAGCCCTAAAATGGTATAAACAGCAGCCCCAACCAAGGCTTGAAGCATAACGGTAGTGTGTGGACGTAACAATGTCCAGAATCGGCCAATGACCGATATTTTTTCATTGCGAACCTCAAAATCTTCATTGGGTAATAGCAAAACCAAGACACCCGTCCATTGTTTCGTAAACTCTTCGATGAATTTTTTGTGCATTTTCCCATCGCCAGGGTCCATGATAGTAATGTGGGTCTTTGAAACTTTGTAGATGACTACGTAGTGTAGAAGCCCACCGCCAGAGGGAGTAGTGATTTGAAGATGAGCAATAGCAGGCTTGGGTATTTTTTCAAGGCTTTCGAGTGTACCTTTTACTCCTTTTGCTTGAAACCCAAGTTTTTGAGCTGCTTCAATTAGGCCGAGTACATTTGTGCCTTTTTTATCGGTACTTGCATATTGGCGTATGCGAGCAATGGGTAGACGTAGGCGGAAATGAGCGGCCACCGAAGCCAAACAAGCTGCACCACAATCTCGTAAGTCGTGTTGTTTTATTTTGATAGACATAAATCTAAACAGATACTTTTTTGGCAAGATACTGCAAGAAAGTATCCAAAAAGTAAGCAAATAATGCCTATTTTATGACTGTGAGGAATAATTTATGAGTGAAGTGTTAATCCGCAAGTTTATCAAAAAATGATTTGAAACTATTCCATTGGTATTTTTTGTAACAAATTCCTAAAAAAATAACAGAGCCTAAAATCATACTAAACGACAAAAATGTAGTATCATAGTCCTTTATGTGATATATTGTACTGGTTTGTAGAGCAGATGAGGTATAACCTATGAAAATTGCCGAATAAAGGTTATTGATGATATGAACCCCGATTGCCAGTTCTGTACCATCATCCATAACAGTCATTATTCCAGCCACCAAACCCATCAACATGTAATTTAATATAAATACATACCCAAATGCTTTGAGTTCGGGATTCCCCAAGTGTAATAAACCAAATAATACTGATGTAATTAATACAGCCAACCACGGACGCTTAGTAGCCCAAGCAATACCTTGTAAAAAATACCCTCTCATCAATAGTTCTTCACCCGCTGATTGAAATGGAATCAAGACTAATGAAATAATTAGATACTGAAAAAAAGTTGATTTATCAAACGAAAATTGGTAAGATGACGGATTTTCGAACCAACTAACCAATTCAAACAAGAGCGTAATACTACCAAAACACCCCATTGCCCAAAAGATGCGATTCCATCTGATTTTCGTTGCATTGATGAGCGAATACCCAGAACGTCGATGTACCCATTTAAGTACCAAAAATGTACTAAAAACCAACATAGCACTTGGCAATAGTAATTGTAGATAACTTTGATAGGTATTTGGTTTAGGTTTTGATAAGATTATGAATGCTGGTACACTAAATAAAGCCGCCAAAATAACCACATATATTGGTACAAGAATGTAATTATACCATTTATTTGAGCCTTTGGGAGTCGAAAAGAAAGTTTTTGTAAGCATAGGTTGAGTATGATTTTTAGTGTTTGTTATTTAGAAAAGGCGTAAAACGGCTTGTTTTCTACTGCCGTTCTAAGAACGGCAATTCAATTGTGGCTACCACAACGACTGATAGTTCCACTACGGTTTTTAAATCAGCCGTATATTTCGCCTAACTGGTGATTGTCATTTTAACAACGGGCTGACAGCTTCACTGCGAATTTATATAACTTTCTTTACCAACACTAAGGCGAACTGGGGCTATTTACAAGTCGAAACCGATGGTGTATTTCCAAATTAAAGACCAAGAGTTATGAATCATATGAAGTAGCACTCCATACCAAAAACCATAACTGATTCGTATAAAACCAAACATGAATGCTCCATAAATTTGAATAATTACAATTAGAGGGGCAAAAAGAAGGTGACTGTTATCAATAATATAATTATCCAAATGGATTAAGCCGAATATTAAACAGATGATATAAAGCATCCATTTAAAATATTTTTTAGTTGCAAAAAATTTAAGAGGATACCTAAAGATGAATTCTTCAATTATTGGAGCTATAAAAATGCCAATAATTACAGTTTCAGTAATACTGTAATAAAAATCCTTTTTAGTGTTTAAAGGTGAAAATAATCCATATTTCTCAGTAATTTCAGTTAAAAACCATAATATGATGCTGATGATAAAGTCAATAATTCCAAAATAAACTCCTACATCTACTAATCTATTTTCTTTCAACTTTAGTGTTTGCGATAAAGAAGTAGGATTTAATATAAATCTTAAAAACTGGATTAGTCTAAATATAAGTTTTTGAAAAAAAGTAACAAAACTCATTGATGTAAATTCTTAGGTTGTTCTATTATAAAAAGATAACCAATAAAGTACCCAAAAATATATCCAATAACAGGTATCCAATCAAAAGAGCTATTGATGCGAAAGTTTGTAAGTATAAATAACCCAAAGAGAAAAATATAAATAAAGTTTTTCTGAGCGAACATTTTAGGGAGCATTAATAAGACTATAATAGGTTTTAAAGCAGAAACAATGAAAGTAATAAGTTGGGGGAGAATATAAATTTCCCCAAAAAAGTCAATAAAAAGACAAAATATAAGTAAGCTAATGCTTAGTATGTATTTATAACTTATTTTCATATTTTAGTTAGGTAGAAGGAATGATACAAAAGGTTTAATAATATTCTGTATCATTCCATTTCTAAAGTTTTCTACGCAAAAGCAGGACCGTGAGTTTTGACTTGACCATAACTTTTGGCGAAGTTTTCCACACCATTAACAACATGTGCTGCTGCTTGACCAATTTTGTACCAAATATAATCGTTTACTTCACTTCCCCCCTCAATATTAACTTCTTCAATATTAGTCAAAGGTGTGACATTGAAGTCTTCTAAGTTCATTTTGTTTAAATTCATAGTATTGTTTTTATTTAGAATTTTTAATGTTTATTTCTTACCGAATTGTAACCATCTTGCAAGTTTTTTACACTTGAGGTTGGATTTGTTGCTGACTCAATTAGAAAGTAAGATATACAAGCTACTGCATATCCTATCAAAGCTGGATTACCCCCATCAGTCTCTCTTTGCTCATCAAAACTTAATTCTGATGTACCATAATTTTCTAATGCTAAACTTTGCATAATTTTTAAAAGTTAAGATTTAATACTCCAAACCTCTGCAGTGGATTGTTGTTTCAAAAGTCTAATTTAAACTTTGGATAGTCAAATTTAGAAAGTGCTAAATTATGACTGTGAGGAATAATTTATGAATGTAGCCGAATAATAAGTTTTTTATGGGGCTTTAAATATCTTTTTCTGATTTTTCCTTTATTTGCAATACAAATAACTTTATCTATAAAACTTTTGCTGTAATGATGAATAATATAAATACTAAACTCCGTACACTTAGAGAACTTCACAATTACAAACAAGATTACGTTGCTACCGTATTGGGTATCACACAATCAGGCTACGCCAAAATAGAAAATGGAGATATTGGCAACGTCAGCCTCAAATACCTTCAAAAACTTGCCAAACTTTACGAACTAAACTTAGAACAACTCTTAGACTGGAATGGTAAAATAAATATAGATACTATTAATGGTGTTGGGGTCAATCAAGACACAATGCACTTACACATACCAGCTGATGAGCGTATTATAGAATTAGAGGAGAAAGTAGAAAAGCTATTGAAAATGGTAAGCAAATAATTATTTACGCTCAATTTTTGGGTTTAGCCAGTCGTCGGTTTTGTCATACAAAAGTTGGTAAAGGCTACGTTTGGTTACTACAAATCTTGCTCTGAAAGTTAGGCCTTTTTTCAGAGGTGCAGTATAGCCGTTTTTTAATTGGAGGGTTTTCTTATCCAATTGGCATTTTACTTTGAAAATTGGTTTTTCGTTTAGCACCACAAAATCATGGGCAATATCAGTGATTTTTCCTTGCACCAAGCCCCATTCATTATAATTAAACGCATCAATCTGAAAACTCACGGGCATGTTTTTTCTTAAAAGTCCGATGTCGTTTGGGCTAACGTAGCATTCTGCAATGAGGTTCGAGTCAGGCGAAATAATACCCAGCGTTTCGCCTATTTGCACATAACTACCTTCATACTTACCCACAATTTGCTGAATATTGCCACCGATTGGGGCTTTTATTTTATAATAACTTTTTTGCTGAGTAAGTTGCTTGGCTTCACTTTGGAGCTGTTTCAAATCAAAACGATGTTTGTTTAGTTCAGCTTGCCATTGGCTCAACTGCCGCTGAAAAATTGATTCAAATTCAGCCACCAAGCGGTTCATTTCGTATTCTTTGGCGTTGAGTTCTCGGCGAGCAATCACCTTTTCTTTATATAAATATTGGTCAGCATCTAATTCTTTCTTGATTTTCTTTTGGTGAAAGATATTTTCTTGTAATTGGCTACGAAAAGTATTGAGTTGTTGGGTGTAGATGGGGGTTTGGGTAGAATGATTTCCAAAAATATTGTTTTTCCCGATTTGGGTTAGCACTACTAAATCATGGATAAAATCGTTTTTTTCCTGTTTTTGAAAACTATTGGCATTGAGTTTTGTATCAATATCGTCGGTAGCTATCACAAAAAGTGTAGTATTTTGTGCAATATTTTGATTTTCTGATACATTTACCGCTTTCACAGTTCCCGAAATCAACGATTTTATCTCGGTTTTTTCTGAAACTGTCCTGATGATTCCGTTGCTTTGCACCGAAATATCAATAAAAATAAAAGGTAAACTCACTAAAATGCCAAAGATAGACAGCAGAATAAGTATATAAATCAACTGACTTCTAACCGCCACTTTGGGCAAATAAGCTTCTACGGTACTTTGAATAATATCGGATGGAAAAAGTTGCTTTTGCATGGTACAAAAATGCAAAAAAATGCAATACTTAAATTTTAAAGTTTATGACTGTGAGGAATAATTTATGATTAAGACTTCATAAAAAAAGGAGAAATACCTTTCGATATTTCTCCTTTCTAAAAAACTATTTTCTAAGATTTATCAGAAGAATTTAGCTCTATTATCTTTGATATTTGCGTTATCACGAATTGCTTGATTGGCCATGTAAGATACTCCGTATCCACCTGTGCGTTGCAATACTTGGTTTTTGTATTGTGTATAATCAGCAATTTCTGGAGCTTTTGTGATTTTCGTAGTTTCTACTACAAAGACGCCATTTTCACCAGCAAATGGTTTTGAACGTTTGCCAGCTTGCAAGCTGAAGATTTTACCGATAGCTACTGGGTCAATACCTGGTGAAGTAAGCATACCAGAAGCTAAGTTAATATCATTTGCAGCTTCAACCAATGCACCTGCTCCATATTTTTGTGCAGCTTGCTCTAATGAGCCTGATACATTTCCAAGTTTACTGATGATTTGCTGAGACTTGATTTCGTTACGAACTTTAGCAGTAAGAGCATCTTTAAAGTCTTCTACTTTAGGGCTATCTTTTTCAGTTTTTGACGTTACAGCAGCGATGATAAAGTTATCACCAACTTCAAATACACGGTCAGAAACTTTACCAACTTTCGTATCATCATTGAATGCCCACAAAACAACTTCACGTGCATTTTGAATAGTATTGAATGTAGATGCTTCTGGGAATACTTTATCAGCTTTTAATACAACTAACTTACCATCTTTCTTAATTGCTGCTTCGAATTCTTCTACTGAGCTACAACTTGCACGAAGAGTTTCTGCTTTTTGGTAAATAGCATTTCTTGTACTTTCACTTGCTGTCAATTCACGACTGATCGTAGCGATTTTGTATTTCAAATTGTTCTTTGCTTCTGTTACTTTAATGATGTGATAACCGAAGTCTGTTTCAACAATATTAGGAACTAAACCAGCACCACTCATGCCAAATACTGCATTCTCAAATGGCTTAACCATTGTGCCATTATTCTTGAAAGTACCTAAATCTCCACCTTGTTGAGCTGAACCATCTTGGCTGTTTGCACGAGCTAAAGTAGCAAAGTCGGCACCTTGTTGTAATTGGCTTAAGATATCTTGTGCCTTTGTACGGGCTGCTGCTTTAACTGAATCTGGAGCTGTTTTGTCAGCACGAATTAAGATATGGCTTGCACGTGCAGTGTAAAGAGAATCTGTCGTAGTACCTTCATATTTGTAAATAGAGTAGGTGCTTCCATCTTTAAATGGCCCAATAACTGCTCCCTGAATAGCTGTTGAAAGAGCTTCTTTCAATACTGGAGTAAGTTCGTTTGAACTACGCTCATAAGGCACGCGTGAATCAGAATTTGAAGCAGCATAAGCTTTAGCATCTTTAGCTGTAGCTAAGCCTTTCGCAAAACTTTTAATGTCTTCATACAAAGCAGAGCTATCTTCTTTTGTAGGCATTACTTGATACACTACATAATCAAATGAGCGACTATCATATCCTTTGAATTCTTCTTTGTGCTTACTCAAATAGTCTGACAACTGGCTATCAGTAACTTTGATAGTAGTATCAATGATGCTTGCATACGGAACATACAAGTAGCGAGCATCTGCTTTTGTTACTTGAGCATCATATTCTTTCTTAGCTTCAGCAGTTGTTACAAATGATGCAGAAGAAAGTAAAGCATTATATTTTTCCAACAAACGTTGTTGAATTGCTTGCTCTTTGATTTGGTCCCAAGCCGCTTTTTGTTGTGCTGGAAGTTGATTCGAAGCAGCAGCATTGATAAACTCAATATGACGATTACGGTCGTATTGACCAGTTTGTGGGTCTGTGAACTGTTGCTTAATGAGAGGGCTTAAGTTTTTAGTACCTTGAACCATTTCACGAAGTTCATCTGGCGTAACTTTCAAACCTAGTTTTTCAAACTCAGCTTTGTAAGTAATGTCAAAAATCATTTGCTCCCACACTTGGCTGCGTAATTGCTGAATTTCTTGCTCTTGCAAAGTTCTTCCTGCTTGTTGTTCGTAATTTGCACGTGCAACATCTAATTTTGCTTGGAAGGCCTGATAATCAATACTGGTGCCAGCAATTTCACCGATTTTATTATCATTACTACTAAATAAGCCACTTTTACCATTACCACCGAATAAATCTCCTCCGACAATGAATAAAATGAGTGCAACTGCAATGACTACGACTGCAACACCTGAACGCTCACGAATTTTGTTAATTAAAGCCATTTGTTTTTTTTAATTTATTACTGGACTTTTAGGACAGTTTGAATGCCTGATTATTGGTTTTTTTATTTATTTCCAAAAATTGAGGTGCAAAAATAAACAGATTCATATAGATTATCAAGGAAATCCAATTGATATATTCTTTGTTTTAACAAGTTTTATACCAAAACCTAGCCGACTTTTCTAGTTAACTGCCAGCAAGTTAGTGTTTTTTACTTATATTTACTTCATAACGAAGTTTAGGCTTAGTGCATATCTTTGAAAATATTTGAGGCTTTAACTCACAAAAAGGCTATATTGAGTTACTAAATGTGCTGCAAATGCCTTGTAATCAGAGAAGTAATCTTTAGTTTTGTTTGTATGGTATAATTTATAAAAAATTGCAGTAGTACTTCTTGAATTTTTTAATATTAGACTCGAATATCTTCCTGAAAGATTATTTTTTAGTGCATACATTAAATTGACTTCGCCTAATATTTGATATTTTTAATGAGTTTCTCTTTTCTAGTGCTTAGTAAGCAAGTTTTTCCTAATATCTGCTAATCTTAAAAATTAAGATGATTTAGGGCAAATAATTGTCTATTTTTGTGCGTTTTTTGAAAAAATATTTAATTATTTATGCAAATACGGCACCTTATTGTCTGTCAAATAAGTCTATTAATTGGCTTGTTTTTTCTAAATTCTTGTCAAAATTCAGCATCAACGGAAGATATTGATACTTCGAAGATTTCAGTAAAGCTTGATATTCTGCGATTTGACGAGGCGATGATGAAGCTCACCACTAGAGAGCAAATTAAAGATTTTCTGAGTAAAAATGCCCGATTCGTCAATGTCTTTTATCAGACTACTCCCGATGATAACGCTCTGATAGATAGATTAATGTTGATTCATAATAACCCAGACACGAAAGCTTTTTACGAAGAAACTAAGCAATCCTTTGGAAATCTTGATGCCTTGAAAAAACAATTTGAGGTGGCTTTTAAGCATATTAAATATTATTACCCAGACTTCAAAGAGCCTCAAATAATTACAACATTTACCGCTCTTGATTTAGAGTTGGTGGTGGCTGATGATATGATTGTGATTCCACTCGAAACTTTTTTAGGCCCTAAAGCCAAGTATCGTCCGCAATATCCCGATTATCTTTTACGAAGATTTGATAAACCTTATATTGTTCCATCAGTGCTCACGATTCTTGCCAAAAAATATAATGCTATTGACCCTAACGATCATACTTTGATGAGCGATATGGTATTTTATGGAAAAAGTTATGAATTTACACGAGCAATGCTGCCTGAGGTGGCAGACTCTTTGCTGATTGCTTATCCTGATTCTGATTTAGTAAAAACATGGAATTCGCAAGATTTAGTTTGGGGTTATTTTATTGATAATAAGCTTCTTTACGAAACCAATGACCGTATAAAAGATAAGTATTTATCCGAACGCCCAAGAGTACAAGAAATAGGAAATGATTGCCCAGGACGTATCGGTCAATGGTTAGGTTGGCGAATTGTGAGTCGTTATAGAACCGAAAACCCGTCAATTACGTTAGTTGATTTGATGAAAAATCAAAATGCTCGTGATATTTTTGAGAAGTCGAAGTATAAAGGGCAAGTAGAAGACTAAAAACTGACAAAATTATAAATCTTAAGACATTCATTAGAGTGGCTGTTGAAGACTTTTAAATATGGCAAAAGGAAGACATTTAGGGGTAGAAATTTCGGAAGAAGATAAGAAAAAGAAAGTAACCAAAGAGGGTTTTACAAAAGCTCTCAAAATATATCGATTCACATTGCCTTATAAAGGCACTTTTGCGATAGGTTTTGTTTTCTTAATATTATCACAAATTACATCAATGAGTATTCCGCTCTTGATGGGGCAAATGGTAGGAGCAATAGTTTCGCCTCAAGGGCAGGGTGCAGCGGCAATGAATTCCTCGAATATGATGGGCAATAATATGGCCATGCAGAAGTTTCAAAGTCTGATTGGGTCATCTGCACATCGACTTACACTTAATGAAGTTACCTTCCTTTTTATAGGCTTATTATTTTTGCAAGCAGGCTTTTCATTTTTAAGAGTTTATACTTTTACGAGGGTTTCTGAGCGTTCGATGCGTGATTTACGCCGTGAGCTTTATACAAAAATTATTACTTTGCCAGTTTCGTTTTTTGAGAAAAGTCGTGTAGGCGAACTCATGAGCCGCATTACATCCGATGTTTCGCAACTACAAGATGTATTATCTATCACCTTGGCCGAGTTATTCCGCCAAATTTTTACATTGGTAGGTGGAATATTGCTCATCACAATGCTCTCGGGTAAGCTTACCCTCTTCATGCTTTCTACATTCCCGTTATTAGTAGTAGCAGCAATAGTTTTTGGGCGATTTATTAGAAAGAATTCAAGAAAAGTGCAAGATGAGTTGGCCAAAACCAATATCATTGTTGAAGAAACCTTACAATCAGTAAATGTTGTAAAGGCGTTTACCAATGAACGTTTGGAAGTAAATCGCTATGGTTTATCTATTCAACGTGTGGTTGATTATGCCCTCAAAGCGGCTACTTTTAGAGGTGGTTTTATTTCATTTATTATTTTGGTGCTTTTCGGTGGGGTTGTCGGCGTGGTTTGGTATGGTGGAAATTTGGTATTATCAGGTGAATTAGCTTTTCAAGATTTATTTACTTTTATTCTCTACACTGGTTTTATTGGAGGTTCTGTGGGTGGTTTGGGTGATATGTACGCCCAGATTCAGCGGACAATTGGGGCTTCTGAACGAGTATTAGAAATTTTAGATGAAACATCAGAAGTAGATGTGGCTCGTAAGCTTAACTTCAAAAAGGCAAAGGGCGATATTCAGTTCGATAAAGTAGGTTTTGCTTATCCATCACGCACAGATGTGACGGTGCTAAAAGAACTTTCATTGAATGTAAAAGCTGGCGAAAAAGTAGCATTAGTTGGGCATAGTGGAGCTGGAAAATCAACCATTGTACAATTACTGATGAAACTTTATCCAATCAATAAAGGTAAAATTAGTATTGATGGTGTAGATATTGCTAGTCAAGATGTGACCGAACTCCGTAGCAATATCGCTATTGTGCCTCAAGAAGTAATGCTATTTGGTGGTACAATCTTCGAAAATATTGCTTATGGTAAACCTGATGCAACTAAAGAAGAGGTAATGGAGGCGGCACGAAAAGCCAATGCCTTAGAATTTATTGATGTTTTCCCAGAAAAATTCGAAACCATTGTGGGTGAGCGGGGTGTAAAACTTTCAGGTGGGCAGCGTCAGCGTGTGGCCATAGCTCGAGCCATCTTGAAAGACCCTTCGATATTGATACTCGATGAAGCCACAAGTGCTTTAGATTCAGAATCGGAGAAATTAGTGCAAGATGCCTTAGATGAATTAATGAAAGGCCGAACAACCATTATTATCGCTCATAGATTAGCCACAATTCGTAATGTGGATATGATTTATGTATTGAAAGATGGTGGAATTGCCGAAGCAGGCAAACACGAAGATTTGATTTTGAAAGAAGAAGGAATTTACGCAAACTTAGTGAAATTACAGTTTGATAATGTAAATTTGCTCGTAGAATAAATGTAGTCGGAGGGCTACCTTATAAATATGAATCCTGCGAAAGATACACTTAAAGAGTATGATTTACGGCACACTGGTTGTCGAGCTGATATTCTACAATCGTTTCAGAGCAATAATTATGCACTTTCGCATGGCGATTTGGAAGCGATGTTTGGACAGCGTTTCGACCGTGTGACTATTTACCGCACATTAAAGACATTTGTAGAGAAAGGAATAGTACATAAGGTGCTTGATGATGAAGGCGGAACCAAGTACGCTCTTTGCAGGGTTACGGAGTGTAGCCACGAGAAACATCATCATGACCACGTGCATTTTAAATGTATTGTTTGTGGAAATACTACATGTATAGAAAGTGTGCATATTCCGATGATTCATTTGCCAGATGGCTATAAACGAACAGAAGTTAATATGTTGGTGCAAGGTACTTGCCCGACCTGTGTAAAATAAATTTCCCAAAAAACCTTTACGATACCATTTTGCCAATTTTATTGGCGAAATGGTAATTTTTTTTCTTTAAACTTAAAACTTTAATGTCGCAGAAAACAAAAATACTCATAGCCTTAGGAATTGTGTACATCGTGTGGGGTTCGACTTATTTGGGTGTAAAATTTGCCCTAGATTCGCTACCTCCTTTGTTGATTTCTTGTACAAGATTTTTGCTTGGAGGTTCTTTACTCTTTCTTTTTACATTACTTCGTGGACAAGGTTTGCCTACGCTTCAACAAGCACGTAATGCCGCTTTGATAGGTGTGTTGCTCAGTGGGGTGGGTAATTGTGCCGTTGCATATGCTCTTTTATTAATGCCTTCGGGTTTGGTGGCTTTATTAGTTGCCACATTGCCTGCTTGGATGATTCTACTCGATTTCTTATTCTTTAGTAATGAGAAACCATCATTTATTGGTACTATTGGTCTGGTTTTAGGTTTGGTTGGAATGGCTGTTTTGTTGAATCCTACCCAGCAAATTGGACAGAGAGAAGTAGCTCTTTTTCCTGCATTTATTGTTTTTTTAGGTTCGATTGCTTGGGCGTTTGGTTCGCTTAAATCACCTTATTTGGTTTTGCCAAAGTCACTTCAGTCAACCGCTATTCAGATGGTAGTGGGTGGATGTTTTTCCCTGACCATGAGCATTATTTTTGAAAAAGACCAAATTCACTCATTGCTCAATATGAGTAATAGTACATTTTGGGCGATGGTATATTTGATTTTGATAGGTTCTTACGTAGGTTATACTGCTTATGTTTGGTTGATAAATAATGCTCCTCCACAACTTACAGCTACTTATGCGTACGTAAATCCGGTTGTTGCTATTTTTTTAGGGTGGATTTTTATTAATGAGCGACTCACCTCTCGCTCAATGTTAGCTTCGGCGATAATTTTAGCGGGTGTAGCCATGATGACTTTGGGTAGAAAAAGAAAGCCGCATGAAGTTGATGTCTAAAATGCTTTATTTCAATGGTTTTGTTAGTTTTTGGATAATATTATCAGATATAAAAAAAACTAAACAAGAAAGACACCCATTGGGTGTCTTTCTTCAATTATTTTCCTGACAAATTTAAATTTTACACTAAATCATCTACGTAAATGTAGAAATGAGAAGCATAATTATTTTGGAATGCCAAAAGCTTTGGCAACTTCTTCAAAATTAGAGTAATCAAGATTTGCTCTTGATTTTATCCCGCCTGGAATAATTACATATCGAAATTGTAAGCCTGTGGCAGGTTTTCCTTGAATATCCAATAACTCTACAAACGTAATGTTTACCTTCCCTATTGCGGCCGAAACATTGTAGTTTGTTAGTCCAGAACCAGTTTGGAGCATTAGTGGAAGTAAATAGGCTGGACCGTTCGCCACTTGTCTGCAGTAGGCCAATACCACACCTTTATCAATAATATCTTGTGTAATTTTGGCTTCTGTGATGCCAAATATGTAATTCTTCTCCGTGAGTTTTTGCCAATCTGATGAAGTTGGTGTTGACCAATCAGAATAGATTACATTGGCAGTGCCAGGTTCTCCTTGAGCCCCTTGTGGGCCAGTTGCTCCTTGTGGGCCAGCTGGTCCTTGCGGTCCGGTTGCTCCCTGTGCTCCTGCCGGCCCTTGAGCCCCAGTTGGCCCTTGTGGGCCAGTTGCTCCTTGTGGGCCAGCTGGTCCTTGCGGTCCGGTTGCCCCTTGTGGCCCAGCAGCTCCGGTATCTCCTTTGGGGCCTTGTATTCCAGGTTGACCTTGAGCACCTTGTGGTCCTTGCGGCCCTTCGCAACTACAGAGCATTAAATACCCTAGCAACATAACGCAAAGCGTAAGTTTAACTTTAGTTTTCATAATACGTGGTTGGGTTTGTTGTACTAATTTTGAAAAGCACTTTTACTAAATTTCTTCAAGTTTTATGCCAAATTTAGTTGTTTAAGAGCATAATATTAGTGATTCTCATTGACTTATAAACAAAAAAAGCTCAAAAAATCTATTTAGACTTTTTTGAGCTTTTATATCAATAAACTTTCTTTTTATTGGAGTGGCTTTGAAGATTGCGTAAATCTAACTTCTAAACCTCTATCTAAGTTATTTTTAATTACTTTGATACTTACCTTTCCGTTGGGTTTTAAGGCCCAAGTTTGTAGCTTACCATTGGGTAAAGGTTGCCCATAGAGACTGGTAAATTGCTTTACCATTTCATTTTTCAAACTATCATTGGAGGTATCAGTATTCATGTAAATGTCTAATTCAATACCAGATACACGATTATTCTTATCTTTTTGGTAGAGTATATCAATTGTTTCAAGGTTTGGAGTATCAAAAGAATATCCAACATGCGTCTCATCTTCTTCAAATAACTCAGCTTTTTCTTTCTTTTTAACGTCTGCAATAGCATCGCCAAACTGGATACCTCTAACTATACCTTCGCCTGTACCCATGATTGTTTGTAGTAGTTTCTGCGAGTTATTTATTTCAATAACTTGGTCGGATGGAGGATTTAAAACTTCCAAGGTCTCTGTTTTTTTTGGGTTACTACATTCAACAGCTAACAAAAGTAGAACTAAACAATGGGCTTTCATAAATTTATTTGGTGAAATATACACAATGTAAAATGGTTTTTGGGTAAGTCGTATCAGAATTCTCTAGATAAATTAAAAAATAATCTTCGTTCACCTGCTTGATTTAAAGAGTAGTTGAGTCTGCCAACTACATTATACCAGGTTACTACATCAAGGCCGACACCACCACCAACTAACCATTGATTTGCAAATTTAGTATTATTTAATTCGGGAAATTTATTTTTTACATAACCCACATCAAAAAAGGTATTTATGTAAGCCGCAACGGGTAATGTATTAAACTGCTTTACTTTTAGGTAACGACTCAAATCAAAAACTTTATCTAACATGCGATACTTAGTATTCGTTTTAAGGAGTCCGTAACTCTGGCCATCAATTACGTAAAGTTCATATCCTCTAACCAAATCATTCCGATAGCCTAATCCTTGGGTTTGTAAAAATGGTTGTCTTTGTGGAAATGAGACTTTTGCTCTAATACTATAATTCGCAAAAAAGTTTTTGTGAATTTGAATGTATTGGCTTGCCGTTCCGCTGAAACTCAACATATTTACATCATCTTTGGCCGAGATACCATATTTAATAGCATCAAAACTAAATCTATATCCTTTCAGAGCATATTGTCGATTATCTCGGCGGTCGAAAATATAAGAATAACTGATTAGAAAATACTTTTGCAGTGTTCGCCCATTTAAAAAATAGTTGGGGTTCAATCTGGCAATAGTATCCCCAATTTGGGTATGATTATAAGTTAGTTGTAAATATTGATTTTGAAAAAAGCCTGTTCTTCGAGATAAAACTGCATAGAAATTTAGGCGTTCTCGTTGCCGATTTTCACTTTCGAGAAACTGAAATTTATCTTGCCAAGTTCTGTAAACCATTGTTTTGTTAATGGCATAAAAAGCTCCCAGCGAAAACGTTGTTTGTAGGGATTTATCAAGATAAGGAGTACTATACGCAATTTCGAAATTTGGAATAAACCCAACTTCAGCTCTGATTTTTAGTTGGTCATTATTGCCTGTAAGATTCGCATGTCGGGCATAAATGCCATAAATAGTTCGCCTAAAATCTCGGTTTCGCTCATACCACCATTCATTGAGATTACGGTCAGCTAAATAAAAAACAGGTAAAACAACTAAGTAAAGTCGTTCTTTTACTTCTACTGTTATATCTACTTGATTATCTTCGAGTTCTTGCGAGGTTAATTTGACCGTAACAAACAAATTGGTATTAATAATCTTTTTCTGGTCGGCTTCAAGTGCTTCGCTTAATTTATCCTTGACTAATTTATCTCCTTGTTTGATGGCCATATCCCTAAAAATTATTTTTTCTTTGGTTCGAAGATTACCAATAACTTTTATCTGATGCACAACCAACGAATCGGAGGCAAATACTTCTTGGAAAGCAACTTGCACTAAACAAAGACCAATAAAAAATAGACGATTAATCATTAAAAAAAGCTTATCAAAATGGGGTTTTATAGCAATGTACGAAAATCTTGTATGATAGATAACGCCAAATCTAAACTATTTTTTAAGAAATGTGATAAAATATTGTGCCATCAGGAATGTAAAACTAACTTTAAGTCATAATTTATGGAATCAACAATAAAAACCAATAAGTATGGAAACCCTATTTGTTACCGAGAAACTTAAAGAACTCTTACCAAAGATTAAATCATTTGTAGAAACAGAGCTTTATCCACTTGAGACAACCGAAAATCTTCAACATAATTTTTCGCACATAGAGCCACTGCTACAGGAAAAAAGAGTATTAGTAAAAAAAGCAGGACTTTGGGGGCTGCACTTACCCGAAGAAGATGGTGGTTTGGGTCTGAGTCTCTGTGAGTTTGGGCAGATTAGTGAAGTGTTGGCAAGTTCGCCTTTTGGGCATTTTGTATTTAATACACAAGCTCCTGATATTGGCAATACCGAGCTAATGCACAAATATGCTCCTAAGCATTTAAAAGATAAATATTTGAAGCCCTTGATGAATGGGGAAATCAGAAGTTGTTTTTCGATGACTGAACCAGAATTTGCAGGATCAAATCCAACTCGTATGGGAACTATGGCTGTAAAAGATGGCGATGATTATATAATTAATGGCCATAAATGGTTTACTTCTTCAGCCGATGGAGCAGCTTTTGCTGTTGTGATGGCTGTAACTAATCCTGAAGCAGCACCGCATAAAAGGGCAAGTCAGATTTTAGTGCCACTCGATACGCCGGGTTTTAAGTTTGTACGAAATATCCCAATAATGGGGCACGTAGGCGATAGCTGGGCTAGCCATGCGGAAGTAATCTACGATAATGTGCGTGTACCTCAAGCTAATTTAATTGGAGTAGAAGGAAGTGGATTCTTACTTGCACAAGAACGCCTCGGACCCGGACGTATTCATCATTGTATGCGATTCATTGGCATTGCCGAGCGTAGTTTCGATTTAATGTGCCGATATGCCGCTTCAAGAGAAATGGCTGAAGGTGTGATGCTAGGTGAGATGCAATTTATCCAAGGCTTTATTGCTGAAAGTAGAGCAGAAATTGATGCTGCACGATTATTAGTACTTCGTACGGCCAAAAATATAGATGAAAAAGGTGCTGCGGCTGTACGTGATGAAATTTCGATGATAAAATTTTTCACTGCCAACATGATGCTTCGTGTAATCGACCGTGCCATTCAAACTCACGGAGCATTGGGTATTACGAATGATATTTTATTATCTTATTGGTACGCTCATGAGAGAGGGGCACGTATTTATGATGGGGCTGATGAAGTTCATAAAACGGCCTTAGCTCGCGGTATTTTGAAAGGTTATGGCCTTGATACACGGAAGAAGTAGTTAAGTTTGAGAAAACTATTCAACACTAACAAACCTATAATGAAAAACTTAACGCACTTCCGTACATGTAATCTCTGTGAGGCCATGTGCGGCCTTGAAATAACAGTAACTGATGGAGTTGTGAGCAAGATAGAGGGCGATAAAAATGACTCATTCAGTAGAGGGCATATTTGTCCGAAAGCAGTTGCTTTGAAAGATATATATGAAGACCCAAACCGACTAAAATATCCAGTAAAACGAACCCCAGAGGGCTGGCAACAAATTTCTTGGGAAGAAGCTTTTGAAGAAGTTATTGAGAAAATCAAGCAAATTCAAGCAAAATGTGGCAATAATGCTGTAGCTATGTATCAGGGTAATCCCTCGATTCATAATTTAGGCACAACAATGAATTCGCCATTATTTGCCAAGTCTTTGCGAACAAAAAATATGTTTTCGGCCACCTCGGCCGACCAACTTCCGCATCATTTTGCTGCTTGGCAGATGTTTGGGCATCCGATGCTCATGCCCATTCCAGATATTGATTTTACAGATTTTATGTTAATCATTGGTGGAAATCCGATTGCATCAAATGGAAGTATTATGTCGGTGCCTGATGTAGCTAATCGCTTGAAAGCTATTCAGAAAAGAGGAGGAAAAGTAGTTGTGGTTGACCCACGCTTTACCGAAACTGCGGCCAAGGCCGACCAGCACTTCTTCATTCGCCCCGGAGCTGATGCTCTTTTGCTTCTAGCAATGATTCATATAATTTTTGCGGAGAATTTAGTGAAATTAGAGCATTTAGCTGAATTTACAGATAATGTTGACTTATTAAGAGAAATATCAAGCGATTTTACTCCCGAAAGAGTTGAACGCCAAACGGGTATTTCTGCTGAAAATATTCGCCAATTGACGCTAGATTTCACGCAAGCAAAAACCGCAGTTTGCTATGGTAGAGTAGGGGTTTCGGTGCAAACTTTTGGAAGTATTGCACAATGGCTCATTAATGCCATTAATTTATTAACAGGAAATTTGGATAAAATAGGCGGAGCAATGTTTACTGCTCCAGCCGTCGATTTTCTGGCAAGAGCAAAAACCGATAATCGTTTTAACCGTTGGCAAAGTAGGGTTAGAAAATTACCCGAATTTTTGGGTGAATTGCCAGTAGCGACGCTTTCAGAGGAAATCCTTACTGAAGGAGAAGGACAAATCAAGTGTTTAATAACAAGTTGTGGAAATCCTGTTTTATCTACACCTAATGGTGGAAAACTTGACGAAGCCCTTGAATCATTAGAATTCATGGTGGCAATTGATATTTACATCAATGAAACAACTCGCCACGCCGATATTATTCTGCCTCCTGCTACTGGGCTAGAAGTTCCACACTACGATATGACGTTCCACGTTTTAGCTGTGCGGAATACTGTTAAATTCTCGGAAGCACTTTTTTCGAAGGCTGAAGGTGCAAAATATGATTGGGAAATTTACCAAGAATTGGCCTATAGAATGGCTCATCCTACCTCAAGTAATGAAGGATTCATGGCAGAACCACCAGAACAAAAACTAGATTTAGGGCTACAATTTGGTCCTTACGGACTGTCTTTAGAAAAGCTTCGGGCAAATCCTCATGGAATAGATTTGGGGCCACTCAAAAGTTGTTTGCCAAATAGATTACTTACCGAAAATAAGCGAATTAATGCTGCTCCCGCAATTTTAGTGAAAGACATTGAGCGACTGAGTCAACAGCTTTTACAGACAGGTTCGGGTGAAGGCTTCGATTTTACGCTCATTGGAAGAAGGCATTTAAGAGATAATAATTCTTGGATGCATAATTCAGAAAGGTTGGTAAAAGGACGCAATCGCTGTACGTTAATGATACATACTGAAGATGCCAAAAGATTAAATATAGAAAATCAAGCTATCGTGAAGGTAAGTTCGCGAGTAGGTAGCGTAGAAATTCCAGTAGAAATCACCGACCAAATGATGCGTGGAGTAGTGAGCATGCCACACGGCTATGGACATGCAAGAAAGGGCGTAAAGTTAGATGTGGCCGAAAAATATGCGGGTGTAAGTATCAATGACTTAACCGATGAATTGGTTATTGATGAACTTACTGGCAATGCCGCTTTCAATAATGTGAATGTTAGAATTGAAAAGATTTAAAATAAATATTTGATAAATAGTGTCTGCCAAAACAGAAAAAATAGCTCAATCCACCCGATTTTATCGAAAAATTCATAAATGGATTTCAATACCCTTGTTTGTATTCATGTTTTTAATTGGATTCACGGGTTTGCTTTTAGGTTGGAAAAAGAATATTGGCTTATTGCCAAGTACGAAAAAAGGGTCGAATGTAGAAGTAAAAGCATGGGTTTCGCTCGATTCTATTCAAGCATCAGCACAACGGTTTGCTAAAGATAGTTTAGGGCTTTCGACTGAAATAGATAGAATTGATGTTCGTCCACAAAAAGGAGTTGCTAAAATTGTTTTCATTCAAAACTTCACTGAGTTACAGGTTGATTGTGCCACAGGAAAGGTGGTTTCGATAGCTACTAGAAAATCAGATATTATTGAAAAAATTCATGATGGTTCAATTCTTGATTTTTTTATTAAAACACCAAATGATGAAATTAAACTCTTTTATACAACAATTCTAGCTTTAGGTTTAATTTTGCTTTCTTTTAGTGGGTTTTGGTTATGGTATAATCCGAAACGCATCAAAAAACAAAAAGCACTTTGATAATTTTATAATTCTTAAGTTTTGACAATTATTACATTTTTTGCCTGTTTAGCTGCATTTGTAGCTGGTTTTATTGATTCGATAGTTGGCGGTGGAGGGCTTGTGCAAGCACCTGCTTTATTTATTTTATTCCCGCATTATTCTGTGCCACAGATTATCGGTACGAATCGCTTCGCTTCTTTTATGGGAACGGCCGTAGCTGGTTATCAGTATTCTAAAAAAGTAAAAATACCACTAAAAACGGTACTTTTTGCTGGAGTAGGGGCAGGCGTGATGTCGTATTCAGGAGCATTGATTTCGAGCCACATGAGCGAGAAAATTTTAAAGCCAACGATTCTGATTTTAATGACACTTATTGCGATTTATACCTACCGAAAGAAAGATTTAGGCCAACATGACCGCCATAAATTTGAACTAAGTAAAATTCCGATTTATGGTTTATTAATAGGTATGACAACAGGCTTCTACAATGGTTTTGTTGGACCCGGAACTGGTAGTTTGTTGGTTTTTGGTTTTGTAAGTATTGTCGGATACAATTTTCTTACAGCTTCGGCCATTTCTAAAGTCGTAAATGTTGTGGCTGATATATGCTCACTTATCTTTTTCGTGGCCAAAGGATATGTTGTTTTTGGGGTAGCTTTACCAATGATGGTTTGCAATATGGCTGGTTCATTTGTAGGAAGCCGAATGGCCTTGCTTAGAGGTAATGGCTTCATACGGGTTTTATTTTTAGTAGTAGTTTTTGGCTTAATTCTAAGATTCGGCTACGATATTCTGAAAATGTATGGATTTTATCAATGATATTTTTACTTAAATTGTAAAAGGAAAATATAAAGTCTTTATGATTTGAAAGATATTTTTTTTCTCTATTTCAACCTCATAATCACGCCCGAACTCATACATATTCTTTTAATATCTGAATAAGTAAGGCTTTAAACCTAATCAAGCAAAGGTATTTTCTATTATTTCTGCTAAATCATGGTGTTTTGGCTGAATTACCCTATTATTGTATATTCTTTGGCTGATATTTTTATAATTATTAGCTAAGGAATTTACGACATATTCAACCAAAACTATGACAAACTTACCAAAAATACTCTTCTTGGGTCTTTTGTGGGGTCAATCTTTTGCCCAAAATCTCCGAAAAATAGAGCCAGTCAAATTTTCAGAGGTTTCCATTACTGATGCTTTTTGGAAACCCAAAATGGATAAGGTAGCTACCACTACGTTGCAAGCCTGTATTGTGCAAACTGAAGTAAAAACACCTCGTATCAGAAATTTTGAGAAGGTAGCTCGTAAATTAGGTGAAAAACACGAAGGTATTTATTTCGACGACTCAGATGTCTATAAGGCTATTGAGGCGATGGCCTATTCGCTCAAAAATCATCCCGACGCTGAACTCGAAAAGAAAACCGATGAATGGATTGATAAAATTGCGGCAGCCCAATTGCCCGATGGTTATTTGAATACCTATTATACGCTCAATGGCCTCCAAAACCGCTGGACAGATATGGAAAAGCACGAAGACTATTGTGCTGGTCATCTTATCGAAGCAGCGGTGGCTTATTATAATACTACTGGCAAACGCAAATTACTCGATGTGGCTATTCGCTTTGCTAATCACATTGACGAAACTTTCCGACTTGCCAACCGTCCATGGGTTTCGGGGCATCAAGAAATAGAATTGGCTCTTGTAAAACTCTACCGAACGACTAAAGATGAGCGTTATCTAAAGCTTTCGGAGTGGTTTCTTAATCAACGAGGCAGAGGAAATGGCAAAGGCGTAATTTGGGATGATTGGAAAGACCCCGCCTATTGCCAAGATGCAATTCCTGTAAAAGACCAAAAAGAAATTACGGGTCATGCCGTGCGTGCGATGTACTTATACACAGGTGCAGCCGATGTGGCGGTAAATACGGGTGATACGGGTTATATGAACGCCATGAAAACAGTTTGGGAAGATGTTGTACACCGCAATATGTATATCACAGGAGGAATTGGTTCGTCGGGAAGTAACGAAGGTTTTAGCCAAGATTTTGATTTACCTAACGAAAATGCCTACTGCGAAACCTGTGCTTCGGTCGGAATGGTTTTTTGGAATCAGCGAATGAATGCACTCACGGGAGAAAGTAAATACATTGATGTTTTGGAAAGAAGCCTCTACAACGGAGCTTTAGATGGACTTTCGCTTAGTGGCGACCGCTTTTTCTACGGTAATCCTTTGGCTTCCATTGGGCGTCATGCTCGCCGTGAATGGTTCGGAACTGCTTGTTGCCCATCGAATATTGCTCGTTTGGTTGCCTCTTTGGGCGATTATATCTACGGAAAATCTGAGAATGGTATTTGGGTCAATCTTTTTGTAGGAAGCAATACGAATATCAAGCTGGGAAATACTGAAATTCTAACAAGTATCGAAACCAATTATCCGCTCAATGGAAAAGTGAAAATTTCGATGAATCCGAGTACAAAAACAAAATATACGCTGCACGTAAGAATTCCGAGTTGGACAACCAATGAGCCAGTTGCGGGCAATTTATACCATTACTTAGGTAATTATGCGGCAAATATCGCCATGATGGTCAATGGAAGAAAGATTGATTATAAGATCGAAAATGGCTATGCTATCATTGACAGAGAGTGGTCGGCAGGGGATATTGTGAGTTTTGAATTGCCAATGGATGTGAGAAAAATAGTGGCACGAAATGAACTGAAACAAGATAACGATAGAATGGCTCTACAACGTGGCCCCTTGGTGTATTGTGTAGAAGGCATTGATAATGAAGGTAAAGCATGGGATTTTATTGTGCCAGATAATGCCAAATTTACCGAAGTTTCGCAACAAGTTCTTAGCGAGCCAATCATTGCAATTCAGACCGATGCGACGACCTTCAAACCAACACCAGATGGTTTAAGTTTTAAGCCTGTGAAGAAGCGTATCACTGCGATTCCGTATTATACATGGTGTAATCGTGGAAGTGGACAAATGCAAGTTTGGCTCCCACGAAAAGTGAAAAATGCCATGGTGAATTATTGACATACTATTTCGGAACTGAATTTGATTCAAATTCAGTTCCGAAATCTATACAAATACGGAGCCTTATTAGCCGCACCCGTAAATTTCTTTTCGAGGCGTTCGAGTACGTTCATATCTAAGATTTTCTTTTGGAAGTTATTTCTTGCAAAAGGTTTATCATACACCGCCTCGTAGAGTTCTTGCACTTCACGAATGGTAAAAGTTTCGGGCAAAAGATTAAAGCCGATTAGTTTTTGGTCAAGGAATAATCTAAGCGTTTCGAGGGCAAATTGAACCATTTTATTATGATCCATAATCATGGACGGCAATTCTTTTACATTATACCAGTCAACAGACTCATCAAATAAACCTTTCTGCGGACTCACTTTATTGATATCAACTAATGCATAATAGCCAATGGAAACAAATCTTTTTGATAGCCAGTTAATATCATTCTCATCCAAAACACCTTGTTCGAGCCATTCTTTTTTCAAACTATTGATATTCTCAAAAATTTCGTGATTAATGCGGAAAGGCTCACCAAAAACTCTGTATTGTTCCAAAAAAATATCTTTAAGTCCAGTTCTTTCTTCTAAAATACGCTTGGCTGCTTCGTCAATACTTTCTTCTTGCTTAATAAAACCACCGGGCAAAGTATATATATCAAGTTCGACTTTTACCTTTGAAATCAATACTTTTAACTCTTTCTCTTTATACCCAAAAATCACACAATCTATTGATAGTTGCTGAATAAAATTATGTTCGTCAAAAAGTTTCATGATGGTGTGCTTTATGATTCGTAAGGATAAGTTTAATCCTTAAAATAAACCGCTTGTAAAATATTACTATTCAAAGATACAATATAAAAAAATAATATTGTCTATTTTTCAGACAATATTATTTTTATTTATACATTTGTCTCAGAAATAATTTTTCACTTCTATATCAGCCTGTTAGTATGAGAAAGCTC
>NZ_LXHX01000026.1:0-25731 GCF_001649495.1 Emticicia sp. MM
TTTTCCGTAAATTGGTTTGGTTTTCTATTAAATGTAAATATAATTTCTGAAAAATTGGTATTTTGTGCATAAACCCATACTTCACGGTCACGGCTACGTTGCACTTTATTTGGCGGGCCTAAAATTGTATAAACCATGCCTTTGTCGGTTTTCCAGCCTTCTTTATAAGAGGTAAAAAGACGATTTGCTTCTTCAATTCGGTGATAATAATTTTTAATAATTTTCTTAGAAACCATCTGATTTCCACCAGTAATAGCCAAGAAAAACTTATCCAAAGCTTGTTTAGAATTTGGATTATCGTTTACAGCCTTTAATTCTTGGCTCGTACTCATATAAATCAAAGGTTTTACCAAGTTTTCTGGGCGAGTCATTCGTGGGTAACGCTCATCAACGAGCATAAATCCAAAGCCATTGCTGGTCGAATTTGTATCTTCAACAATCTGGTAAAGCCCTTCTTGCGATAATCTTATTGATGTATTGGTCTGGACTTTAATGGTTTCTTCGATGGTCAAGCTTGCTATACTTGGGCGAATCGAAGTTGCCATCGGCGATTGTGCAGGCGTAAAATCATTTTTATAGCGAATCAAATACAATTCACGTGGATGATTCATGACACTTTTCACTTGAAATGAATCTGACTTATTGATGAAATTTCGGAAAATCGGCATCGAAAAATTACCAATATAAACTCCGAATCGGTCATTGATGCGAGTTCCATTGAAATCAATTACCAAATCATTGTTTGATTTCTTACTATCTTCTAACTGAAAAACTTCTGTTAAAAGTAAGCCTTTCGGTAAGTTTTTCGGACGTGGAATCTCAAAACTTAATAAAACTTTGCCTTCTTTCAGCAAAACATTTTGTTCGTTTAAATCAATTTTTCCAGAGCCGAGTCTTTCACGTACGCCGTAGTCAGGCTGCAAAAGCCAGTTGAATCTGAAATTTTCATTCAATTGCTGAACGACCTGCACTTTGTTGAGATTTTCAATATCCAACTCCATAAAGATTCTGACAGCCGACGAATCTTTCAATAAATATCGACTTTTTATGGCAACTACCAATGGTTTTGCCACAGGTGTTGGCGTTGGCCTAACTGCCGACGTTCTATCTATCTCCTTCTGTGCTTTCTGAACTTTCTTATTTGTTGTACAAGCAGCTAATACTACCAAAAAGCTATAAATAATTGCTTTCTTCATCAATGTTTTGTTTCTAAAAGATTCAAATTTAAGGAAATATGCAGCAATTCAAAATATATTTATCAGAATTGCTGCATATATAACGAACATTGTGCTTCAATCGTTTTCTTCAAGCTCAAAAACTTCTTCAACGCTCTTGCCAAAGATACGTGCTATCTTCAAAGCCAGCACCGTTGAAGGCACATATTTGTTACTTTCAATGGCATTGATGGTCTGTCGGCTCACATTTATTTTTTCGGCCAAATCAGCTTGTGTAATATCCAAAATGGCTCGTTCGATTCTGATTCTATTTTTCATAATTCTGTGGGGCGAATCGGGCGGTGTTCAGCACCCTTATCGTTATTTTTAAAAAAGAGTATGTAGTGGAAACGAACCACAAAAAATAATAATGGCGTAATCATATTATAAATAGCAACCATGTAATATGCAAGCCCATAAACTAATAAAGTGGCAATAATCAGGAGTGCAAAATTCAAATAAATTGCCCACTGAAGTGACTCTAAACGGATTTGTGATACATACTCATCTTCAATTTTTACTCTTGAAAATGCTATCAAAAGTAAACCGATTATGCTGCCGATTACAGCAATTTCATCAGTAAAATTGAATACTGAAAACTCATTTCCTTTATCATCGGATGAAAGAAATTCATCAGCAAAGACATAGTTAAAAGGTAATTTGAAGGTCAAAAAATCGAAGCGTAAATCATTAATCAATACAAATAGACCTAAAATAATTGAAGGGATTGCGATAATCCATCCGATGAGTTTGAAACGATGCGGGAATAAGAATCTTGGTTCCATAATTTGAAAATGTTTTAAAGTAATAGCTTTTTCATGTAAACTTTAACGCAACAAATGTAAAACAAACTTTACATTATATCAAAATATTTTTACATTTATTTTTTCTATGAGAAAAATCATATTCACATTATATGATTTAGAAGTATTTTTGTACAAACATTTGACAAGTAAAAAACCTGTCTTACAAAATAATCTTTGCAGAATGGACGATATTCAGAATAGAACAGATATAGAATTATTGGTCAATAATTTTTACGAAAGAGTACATAATGAGCCAAACCTTGCCCCAGTTTTCGAGATGCCAGCCGAACATTGGAATATGCACATTACGAGAGTAGTAAATTTTTGGGAAAATTGGTTATTTCAAACAGGAAGTTATAATGGTGGGATGATGTGGGTACACCTACAAGCCAACGAAAAGCACCCACTTACGACTGAGCGTTTTGAACAATGGTTGACATTGTGGTTTCTGACAACTGACTCGCTTTTTGCAGGAGAAAAAGCAGATTTTGTAAAAAGCAAAGCCCTCGAAATCGGTCAAATTATGAACGCTAAGTTTAATGCTTGACATCAGATGTTGGATGTTTAATGCTTGATGTTGGATGTTTTTTTTACCATCAAACATTCATCATCAAACATCTAACATTACATTTCAAATCTCCACCATCAGTTTTATCATTTCTTCCAAATAACGTCTTACTTTTCGGTCTGCCCCATCAGCATAACGATTTACTATGTATGTAAACGACATCATTTCTCCATTTGATGCAGTGAAATATCCAGAAAATGCCCTTGTATTGCTAATTGAGCCACTTTTTGCTCGCACATTTCCTGCGGCTTTTGAGCCTTTGGCCAAATTCTGTACTGTTCCGTTTATTCCTACAATTGGAATCGAAGAATAGTATTCGGGAAAAGCAGCATCAGTTTTCATTGTGTAAAGAATATCCGTTAAATTATTAGCTGTCAGCACACCTGAAGGTGAAAGCCCACTTCCATCACGAATCATAAAACCCTGCAAATCAACACCTTTCTGCGACCATAATTGCTTTTGAGTCTTAACTGCCGAATCAAAACTACCATCTTTCGACAAATGATAGCCAACCGATTTTAGAAAAGCATCGGCATAAAGATTAATGCTATGAAAATTACAATCTTTAACCAAACTTGATAATGGCGGCGAATCATAGGTAAAAACTACGTTTCTCAGCTTCGGATAATATCCCTCAGAAGTTTTGTAGTGTTGCAACGAAATCGTAGGTTTTTCAATCATCCCTCCAAGTGAAGAAAAGTTTTTCTGCACTTGATAAGCAAAAAATGTTGGTGGATCAGGAATTGCACCTTTCACCGAAAACTCATTTTCTCCCGCAGGAATAGTGCCTTCTGAAAGTACCGTTGTACTAAATGGCGTGCTGTATAGCAATACATTATCGCCCGAACCACGCTCGGCAACCGTTACTTTATTGATATTTTTAAGATTCGGAATTTCAGGAACTGTTTTAGTAATCGGGGCAAAATCTCCTACCCGCTTACTCTGTTTAAAATAAACTGAATACAGATTTTCGTGGATATTTAGTCCGTTGATTCCTGCACCGTAATAATTGCCTATATCGCCCCAAATCCATGAATCCGCCAAAGTATTATCGGAAAAAACCGAGCCATCGCCCAAAATGTATCCTTCAATTTTCTTGATTCCGAAGTCTTTGATTTTTTGAGCAAAAAACTTCGATATTTCATCGGCACTCGACCCAATTCTTGCTGAACCAAGCGATGGATCGCCCGTTCCTCTGATATAAATATTACCTTGCAAAACACTATCTACGATTGCTCCATCATATTCCAAGAAAGTCTGAAAGCGATAATTTGCACCCAAGACAGATAAAGCAGAGGCTGTAGAAACCAATTTAAGAACTGATGCTGAATTGACCGATTTATGGGCATTAAATTGTAGCTTATACTCCCCAGTTTGGGTCGAGCGAATAGAAGCAGCCACCACTCCATTGCGAATTTCGGGGTCATTTTGTACACTATCGACCAGTTTTTGCAGGCGTTCGAGTGGGTTAGAAATCTGTAAAAGGATAAATAAAAGTAATTTCATGCAAAAACTATGATTAATTTTAGGGAAATCTTTGGTTCTTTTTTAGTTTTACTAAAACTCTGATTATCAAACCATTTATAACATTCTGAATCTCATCTGAGTTTAAACTTATACAATTTTAACTAAAATGCTTAGTTAAAAAAAGAAATGTTTCCGTAATTTGTACCATGAATATTAAGTTAATGTGATTTATGCTTTAATATTCTTAATCATTTGATAAACTTATATGAAATTAACATTCTGGGGAGCAACAAGGCAAGTTTCGGGGAGTATGTTCCTGCTCGAATTTGACGATGAATACAGAGTTTTGATAGATTGTGGTACTGATTTGGAACGTGAACGCAGCGAAGAGACTCCCAAGTCTGAATACGGTATTTTCCCCTTTGACCCATCACTCATCAATTTAATAATTCTCACACACGCACACATTGATCATTCGGGACAAATCCCTAACTTATACAAAGAAGGTTTTGAAGGACAGGTACTTTGTACTAAAGCAACAATGGAACTGGCCGAAATTTTATTGCTCGATTCGGCAACTCTCAACCAAAAGAAATACAAGGCAATTCACGATAGTAAAAAACGCTCAAAGAAAAGAAAAGATGTTGATTCGAGAGAACTTTACCTCGAACGTCAAGTAAAAGAAGCAGTTGAAAATTTTGTACCAATTCCTTTCGACCAAAAATTCAAATTCAAAGATGATGGCTTCGTAACTTTCTATCCAGCAGGGCATTTGCTCGGTGCGGCTCATGTGTATTTAGAGTTTTGGGAGAATAACGAAAAGAAAACAATATGTTTTTCGGGCGATGTTGGGCGAAAGGACTATCCTCTTTTGGTTGATCCATACCCAATTCCACAAGCCGATTATTTGGTTACAGAAACTACTTACGGCGACCGTCATCATATCAGCGAAAACAAGCCAGAAGAACTTTTGGGTGAGATTATTCAAAAAGCCTGCATTGATATTCCAGGTCGTTTGATTATTCCATCATTCAGCGTAGGACGTACGCAAGCAATGCTTTATACCCTCAACCGACTTTATACCGACCGAGGTTTTACGCCAATCAAAGTATTTACTGATAGCCCATTGGCCAAAGCCAGCACACGTATTTACGAGCGAAACGTGCGTTTGATGAATAAAGAAGCAAGAGAATTCAGAGAAGAAAACGAATCGCTGTTTGATTTTGAAAATTTAGTATATTTGGAGTCGAATCAGGCAAGTAAGGCAGTTTCCAATCATTCTGAGCCTTGTATCATCATTTCGGCATCTGGTATGGTTACGGGCGGACGTATTGAGCATCATATTCAAGCCAATATTAGTAATCCTTATGCCACTATTTTGATGGTTGGCTACGCCAGCGAAAACACACTCGGCTGGAAATTACTCAATGGCGAACGCAAAGAATTGAGCATTGGAGGTCAGAAATTACCAGTAAACGCCAATATCGAAAAGATTGATGTATTTTCGGGGCATGGTGATTTAGACGACTTAATAGATTTTATAAAAACGCAGAATAAAGAAAAAACCAAGAATATTTTTTTAGTGCATGGCGAACTACACACCATGCAAAACTTTAAAAATACACTTGCCGAAATTGGTTATAATCAAGTAGTAATTCCAGAAAAAGGACAAACATTTGAAATATGAATGGATAATTGAAAATTGATAATGAAAAATGCCAAGCGTATAAATCATTATCTATTCTCCATTATTCATTCTCCATTAAGCAAAGAATGAGAACACTTTTAGATTTTGAAAAACCGATTGCCGAGCTTGAATCGAAGCTCGAAGATATGAAACGACTGGCTAACGAAAACAACGTTGATGTTAGCGGTGCCGTTCGTACACTCAATGACAATATTGAGCAATTGAAAAAAGAAACTTTTGCCAATCTTACTCGCTGGCAAAGAGTTCAACTTTCTCGTCACCCCGACCGCCCTTATACGCTTGATTATATTGAGCGTATTTGTCAAGAATTCCATGAATTGCACGGCGACCGTACTGTACGTGACGACCCAGCTATGATTGGAGGTTTTGCCACCATTGAAGGGCAAACTGTAATGGTAATTGGCCAGCAAAAGGGACGTAAAACAAAAGAACGCCAGCACCGAAACTTCGGAATGCCTAATCCAGAGGGTTATAGAAAGGCACTCAGATTAATGAAATTGGCAGAAAAGTTTAATAAACCAATCGTTACCTTGATTGATACCCCTGGAGCATTTCCTGGACTTGAAGCTGAGGAGCGTGGTCAAGGTGAGGCAATTGCGAGAAATTTAAAAGAAATGATGCTTTTGAAAGTTCCCGTAATATGTATCATCATTGGCGAAGGTGCATCAGGTGGTGCTTTAGGTATTGCAATTGGTGATAGAGTTTTGATGCTCGAAAATACTTGGTATTCGGTAATTTCACCAGAATCTTGCTCGTCAATTCTTTGGAGAAGTTGGGATTATAAAGAGCAAGCCGCCGAAGCATTGAAACTAACATCAACAGATATGCTTCAACATAAATTGATTGATGGAGTAATTGAAGAACCTCTCGGCGGAGCTCAGCTTGACTGGGATGATATGTCGAATCGTTTGAAGAAAAGAATTTTGAGCGAAATTGCTACACTCGAAGCAATGACTCCACAAGAACGCATTGATGCCAGAATTGATAAATTCTGTGCAATGGGTGAGTTTGAAGAGGTTTAAGTTTCTACTTCATTAAATATAATAAAAAACGCAATTCCGAGATAATCAGAATTGCGTTTTTTTTGGCAAAAAAAATTATTTCACCGAAACTAACTCGATTTCAAAAATCAAATCTTGACCAGCCAATGGATGATTTCCGTCAAGGATAACTTTCGTTGCTGTTACTTCACGCACAATTACAGGCATAGATTGTTGACCGTTGTGCATATTGAGCGTTCCGCCCACTTCCAAAGGAATATCAGCAGGAATATCCAAACGATTAAATGTAAAAATCATTTCATCAGAAGCTGGGCCATAGGCATCATCAACTGGAATATGGACTGTTTTCTTTTCACCAATAGCCATACCAGTTACGCCCGAATCGAATCCTGCGATAACCATACCACTACCTACTTGAAACTCTAAAGGCTCACGCCCTTCCGAACTATCGAACACCGTACCATCGGTTAGCGTTCCTTTATAATGTACCGCTACATTATCGCCTGATTTTACCATCTTTTTCTAATGATTAATGTTTAATTATGAATGTTTAATTTCGAGTTTTAAGAGACTGGATATGTTTTTTTTAAAGTCAGAACTCCTAACTCAAAATTCAGAATTCTATTAGTATGCCCTCGCAAAAACTACTCTTTTGGATGAGGGTTTTCCAGAATACACACAAATACCTTCTTCTTCAATAGCATCTAAAGGAATACAACGAATGGTTGCTTTTGTTAATTCCTTGATTTTCTCTTCAGTTTCCGAAGTTCCATCCCAGTGACAAAGTAAAAATCCACCTTTCTCGATTTGTTCTTCAAATTCTGCCCAAGTATCTATCTTAAACATATTTTCTTGGCGGAAGTTCAACGCTTTTTGATAAATAGCTGTTTGAATCTCATCCAATAAATCTTTTATGTAAGCAGCAATACCTTCGATTGGTCGAGTTTCCTTAGTCAAAGTATCACGACGAGCTAATTCGATTACGCCATTTTGCAAATCTCTCATTCCAACTGCCATACGTAAAGGCACACCTTTCAATTCATATTCGGCAAATTTCCAACCTGGACGATAGGCATCATTATCATCGAATTTTACAGTAATTCCCAACGACTTCAATTCTTTCACAATTGGCATAATAACTGCCTTGATTGCTTCTAAATCTTCATCACCTTTATAAATAGGTACAATTACAACATGAATTGGAGCTAATTTTGGTGGAAGTACCAAGCCCAAATCATCAGAGTGAGCCATAATCAAAGCTCCCATCAATCGTGTACTTACGCCCCAAGAAGTTCCCCAAACGTTTTCGAGTTTTCCTTCTTTATTTTGGAATTTTACATCAAATGCTTTGGCAAAATTTTGACCTAAGAAGTGCGATGTTCCTGCTTGTAAAGCCTTTCCATCTTGCATCATTGCTTCGATACACAAAGTTTCTTCTGCACCAGCAAAACGCTCATTGGCCGATTTGAAACCTTTGATTACTGGCACTGACATCCATTCCTCAACAAAAGTGGCATAAACATCCAGCATTTGTTTAGTTTCGTCCATTGCTTCTTTTTCAGTAGCATGTGCTGTGTGGCCTTCTTGCCATAAAAACTCAGCCGTACGCAAAAACATACGAGTACGCATTTCCCAACGCACGACGTTTGCCCATTGATTTATTAAAATTGGCAAATCACGGTGCGACTGAATCCAATTTTTATAAGTATTCCAAATAATAGCCTCACTCGTTGGACGAACCACTAATTCTTCTTCCAATTTTGCTTCAGGGTCAACCATCAGTTTACCAGGGTTATTTGGGTCTGATTTTAAACGGTAGTGAGTCACAACTGCACATTCTTTGGCAAAACCTTCGGCATTTTTTTCTTCGGCCTCAAATAAACTTTTCGGAACAAAAAGCGGGAAATAAGCATTTGTATGACCTGTTTCTTTAAACATATCATCTAAAGCTCTTTGCATTTTTTCCCAAATAGAATATCCATAAGGTTTGATAACCATACAACCACGAACCGCCGAATTTTCGGCCAAATCTGCACGTTTTACCAGTTCGTTGTACCACTCCGAGTAGTTTTCACTACGTTTTGGAAGTCCTTTACTCATGTTTTTTTAATGTAAAATGAAGAATTTAGAATGAAGAATGAATCGGCAATTACAACCATTCAGGTCTTCACTTCGTATTTCAATAAGTTATTTTAATAAAATTGAATTTTTGATGGGCTTTTTTCGTTTTATTATTAGAAAAACCCAATTCTGACTCTGTTAAAGTCAAAATCTAATGAGATATTAATGCTCAAACAGATTGCAAAGATAGGTTTTTATATTAAGTTTGTAAAATAATGTTAGTATTCAATAATTGCTTATATAAATAACGATTTTATAAAAAAGCTTGATTTCGGGAAATGAAAAAAAATTTAAAGAACGTACAACCATTTCCTACCCTGTCGCATCATATACATAGAAATGTTTAAAGCCCACATTTAAATTATAGTAAAATGAACACTTTCAAATCAATAAAATATCTATCGGTAGGAGTGCTTTTGAGTGCATGGGGATGTACTTCAACTAAGCAACTCACTACCAAAGGTGAATATGACGATACTTATGGATCATCGAAAGATGCTCCGCAGGTTGTTTATACGCCGAAACAAACGCCAGAATACGTTGAAAACCAACGTTATCAACCAGAAGAGCCACAACTAAGCCAAGAAAATGCCACTGGCACTGACGAATACTACGATGAGAATTATTTAAACTCTCGTAAAGTGAATCGTAATAACAATGGCGATGCTGGCTACGATTCAGGTTTTGCAAATGGTTACCAATCAGGCTGGAACGACTACGCTTGGAGTCAACCTGTGGGTTGGGCAAGTCCATTTAACCGTTTTGGTTATGGAAATGGGTTTGGAACTGGATTTGGTTTAGGTCTTGGTTTCGGAGGATTCAATCGTTTTTATGACCCGTTCTGGGGTAGCGGCTTTAATCGTTTCTACGACCCATTCTGGGGTAGTTATGGATTCAATCGTTTTTATGACCCATTCTGGGGCGGATACAACTCTTGGGGTGGTTTCAATTCATGGTACGGCAATTCTTGGTATAACCCTTATGGATTTAATTCTTATGCTTTCTATGATAGAGGATTTGGAAATAATATTTTCGTAAATAACTATTATGGAAATATTACTTCGGGTGTAAATGGTGTAAGTAGTGGTCGTATTCGTACTTATGGTCCTCGCGATGGCGGAAGTGGTTCAGGTACTTACAACCGTGGTTTTACTAACTCAGCGGTAAATAATGGCGGTCGTGATGCTTCTATGAATGGTCGAACTGCGAATACTGGTAGAAGTGGTAATTCTGATTATCAACCAAGAAGAAGCAACAGCAGTAGCTCATGGAACGGAAGTTCGGCAAGTAATGAGTATAATAGAGGAAATTCAAGAACGTATGGTGGAAGCACTAATAGTTCAAGCACTTCAAACGATACTTATTATGCTCGTCCTCGCAGAAATGGAGCTACTGAAGGTTCCTATTCTAATTCTAACGGTGGTAGCTCTAACAACGGTGGGTATAATTATTCTCGTCCTTCTGGAACGAGTCGTAGCACAAACAATAGCTGGTCAAGTGGCAGTGGAAACTCTTCATCAAGAGGTTCATCAGATAGCTGGTCGAGAGGCTCATCTTCATCAAGTTCATCGAGTTGGGGCGGTAGTAGTTCTTCTTCAAGTAGTGGAGGAGCTTCAAGAGGTTCGTCTGGTGGCGGTGGCAGTAGCAGCGGTGGCAGCAGCCGTGGACCAAGATAATTAGTTTAAGATTTGTTCAGACTCTTCATTGAGATATTTTAAGAATCCATTCGAAAACCTCGCTGAATCATAGCGTTTGGCGAGGTTTTCTATTAAAACTAACCTAAGTAAACATTACCTTTTCTATGAAGTAATTATACGAAAGACTAAAAATCTGGTTTATTTTTCTTCAAACTTCAGTATTACTACAATGAAACTTACACGAATTTTTATAGCCTCTGCTTTGATTTTGGGAGGAATAAAAACCCAAGCACAACTAACTTTGGGTGGCCATTTTTATGGAGAAGATGCTTTCAGATATTCACAGTCGAAAGTATCAGGGTCAGCTCGTATGCAAGGTATGGGGGGGAGTTACACTGCACTCGGAGCTGATGCTGGCAATGCGTCTGCTAATCCTGCTGGTTTAGGATTTTATAATCGTTCGGAGTTAAGCATCACTCCTATTTTCAACTCGCTTAATACTTCGTCGCTTTACGCTGGTTCAATGAGTAAAGCTAATACTTCCAATGCTAATATCGGTCAATTAGGCCTGATTATGAGTAGCAATGGTCGAGGAACACGTAAAAAACGCTCAACATTTGCCGTAACTTATTCAAAACAGGTAAGTTTATTATCTAATTTTAGTTATGCAGGTACTAATAATAAGAGTTCAATGGGTAATTATTTTACCGAAAAAGCAAACTCTCTAAACGTAAGTGCCAAAACTCTCGATGACGAATTTGATGAAAATACTGCAACGGCCTTCTACCCTGAAGGAATGTATTATTGGTCATATATGATTGACCCTGTAGCAAATAATGACACCAAATACACACAAGCAGAAACAAGTTTACCAGTCAATCAGACAGGAAATAATTCAAGTACGGGTAACCAAAGTCAGTGGAATTTGGCATACGGTGTAAATTTTGATGATAAAACTTATTTAGGTTTTACGCTTGGTTTTGTTAGACTCAACTACGAAAACTTGAATAATTACTCAGAACAATTTCCAAGAGGAACCGTTTTCAATGGTTTTGATTACAGAGATGACTTGATTTCAAGTGGTGGTGGTATTAATTTAGGTATTGGTGGTATTTTTAAAGTTTCAGACAATATCAGCTTGGGTGCAAATATTACTTCGCCATCATGGATAACCGTCAACGAGGTGTTTAATTCAAGTATTTCAATTAAAACAACATTCTTTACTCCAGATTATTCGGAAGTGAGAACTCGTGAAAATGAATTTTCGTATAAAATTACAACTCCGCTCAAAGCCAGTGGTGGTGCGACATTCTTTTTACCTGGCAAAAAAGGATTTATTACTGCCGATGCCGAATATGTAGGTTATTCGGGTATGAGTATTAAATATGCTAATTATGACAATAACGGTTTTGTAAGTGGCTACGAAAAAGCAACGAGAGAAGATAGTAGAATTAAGAATACTTTCAAGGATGCCGTAAACTTAAAAGTAGGTGGTGAATATCGGATCGAAAATATCAGATTGAGACTCGGTGCTAAATATATGCCAGATCCATACAAACAAAGAATTGATGACCTTGACCGCTCACAATTGATTTTCTCAGGTGGTGTTGGTTACCGTTCAGCTAAGTTTTTCGTAGATTTAGCAGGTGTATTTAATACATTTAAAACCGCTTATACGCCTTATGAATTGGCAAATACCGCCAATTACGCATCGGCTAATATTACAAACAACCAAAGAAGTTTTGTGATTTCGGTAGGCACATTCTTCTAAATCAAACCTCTTTGAGTGTTTCAACCAAAAATGCCCTAATAGTTAACAATTTAGCTTTTAGGGCATTTTTAGTTTTATTTTGGTCGCTTTTGCTACTTATTTTACGTTTTACACCCTTTAGAGTTAAGCCTCCTTTATTGGCATTTACGATAATATCTCGTAAAGTCTCAATATCTTTTTCTGTAATTTGGCGATCTTGGCCATTTCTTTTGAATCGGAGATTAAATTTTTTTTCGTAAAAGCGAATGCGAGATACATTCACATCCAACATTTCCGCAACTTCGGAAGTACTATAAAAAAGTTTCGCCATTGTTTGTTTGAAAAATAATGTTTCAATGCCCAAAACTAAACTTTTTTCCTCAAAAAAACAGCATCACTCCTACCTAACCATTACTTGGCGTTTTTCTAAACTATCAGTGAGTTTAGTTAATTTTTCATCTGGTTTATCAGTTTTGTAAAATTCATTACCACGAATAAAGACTTTTTGCAGTTTATTTAGAGCAATCAAACCTTCAGGAATCTCCATAATTTCATTGTGTGTAATATCAAATTCTTCTAAATCTTTCAATTGATAAACCTGCTCAGGAAAAACCTTGAAAAGATTATAACCAATATCTAAAAGTTTAAGATTTGGCAAACTTGGCAAAGTATTCAAGCGATTATGATGAGCATAAAGCGTTTGAAGATTGGGCATTTTACTAATTTCTTCAGGAAAATTCCACAGTTGATTATTGGCTACTGCCAGCGTTTTTAGCTTTGGTAATTGACAAACTTCTTTTGGCAAAAACTGCAATTCATTATGATAAAGGTCGAGTTCTTCTAAATTTTTTAGTTTTCCAATTGATTTTGGAAGTGTTGAAGTTCTGACATTGTATAAATTAAGAGCTTTCAGATTTGACATTCGTTTGAAATCATTCTTTGTAAATTTTATAGGATTATTGCCTACAAAAAGAATCTCCAACTTTCGATTTTTCTTCAAAGATTTGGGCATTTTTGCCATCTGTGTATATTGAAGATTGAGGTCTTTTAAATGTTTATTTCGCTTAAATTTAAGCTTTGAATAATCAATTTTGTTACCACTTAAACTCAAAAATTTAAGTTTTTCCAATGTCCAAATCGCTGTTGGAACTTGCTCAATAAAATTATCAGCTAAATCTAATTTTTCTAAATTCTTAAATCTAAAAACCACTTCTGGAAATTTATCAAGACTCAATTTATTCAGTATAAGATTCTTAACTGTATCTGGCTGGTCACATTTTTGAGCTAATTCAATCGTTGAAATACCTTTTTTACTTAACTTACGAGGTTCTTTCCCAAGCGAAATACTAAAATTAATACTATACTTCTTGTTATATTCATTTGTGGGTAGTTTATAAATCTTACAAAATTCGTCGGCAAGGCTCACAAAAATTTTCTTTTCTTCTACATTTAGGCTATCATTATTTGTTCGCATACCTCTTCCATAAATAGAATACTGAAATCCGTAAATAAAATAATCAATACTGCCATCAGCTTGTGCCAATATCTGAATCGGAATAAACCGATATGGTCTATACTCAAACTCCTCAAATTTCACTTGCCTACTACGAGCAAATTGATTAAAATCATAAATTACCTTTTTGGTTTCAATCTCAAAGTCTTTTCCTTCTTCTTTCCCATCTCTTAATTGTACAATAGTATATGGTTTATATTCTTCACTAATACGTTTGATGGAACTTACCTCTTTTTCAAATTCCTGCGGTCGATAAACTTTATTTTGTGCAGAGAGCGTAAAACTCAGAATCGCCATACAATAGAATAATAGATTTTTCATGTGCTTGATTAGATTTAGTTGGAGATACACAAATATAACTAATTTTTTAGTTATAAAATTGCGTTTGTTTACATATTTTCTTTATTAAGAATCAACATTCTTTGATATAGCCTCCAAATCGGGGTATATATCGCAAATTACGCCCTGGACATACCGTTTAATAAAAATTCTTAGGAAAATTAGCTGTGAATGCCCAAATTGATACTCGACAATTTATTGAATTGATAAACTCAAAAAAATTCAAACACAACGTGATAATACTTTACTTTTTTTATTAGTCTATCACAATTTCATTTGATAACCGATGAATAAAAAACTCATCATTTATGGTATAGGCAAGCTTGCCGAATATGCTTATTACGTATTTATGAATGATAGCCCTTATGAGGTCGTAGGCTTTTGTGTTGAAAGTAGGTTCATAAAAGAAACAGAACAAACTTTATTTAATATTAAGGTTTATGACTCTGAGAGAATTTCTCAATATTTCTCAGTCGCTAACCACGACATCTTTATTGCAGTAGGTAATAATTCGATAAGAAACGATATTTACGAGAAAGTAAAAACAATAGGTTATTCATTTGCCAACTATATCTCTTCTAAAGCTCAATATTGGCAGGATTGTAAGTATGGGAACAATGTATTCATTGGTGAAGGCTGTGTTATACAACCATTTGTTAGTATAGGCAATAATACACTTATTTTTGCTTCCATAATAGGGCACCATTGTCAAATTGCTGAAAACTCGACACTCAGCGGATGCTGCATAGGAGGAAGTGTAAAAATAGGTCAAAATACATTTATCGGTATGAATACTTCAGTAAATCAAAATGTAAGTATAGGCTCAAACAATATCATTGGTGTTGGCTGTACTATTACAAAGGATACAAAAGATAACGACGTTTACTCCGCACCAAAAAGCAAACTCAGGATATTCTCATCTTCTAAAATCTTATATAATTTTTTAAAATAGCCATCCAACTATGAAAAATCTATATATATATTTTCCTTCAGCACTTTTAATTGCTCTCTCACCATTAATCCATTCTAAGATTGCTATCTATGGAACAACAGTTTACTCGACTGTTTATTTTTGGACTGTCATTGACATATCGTTCATAGTTTATATTTTACTCTCAAATAAAAGTACCATCAACCTAAATCATCTACAAATTTCGTTATTGGCATATTTAACTATTAATTTTCTTTCTGCAATTTTTGGACATGATATAAGACTCAATCTTCTTTCTAATTTTGAAAGAATGTCAGGCTTCCTAAGTATGCTACACCTTATATTATACTTCTATTTGTTTAGTCAGGTTGATTTGAGCAAAAAGCAGTTAAATATGCTAATTTTAGCTATATTAAGTGTTGGTTTAATAATAAATTTAATAGGAATTATTGGAGTATTTAATGGGAAACATTTTCGAGCTGAATCTATTTTAGCTAACCCAATGCACTTATCTATCTATGCAATTATCCAGTTTTATCTAATTATATATTCGTTTTCTATTTGGAAAAACTATCCAGCGAAATTTATTCTCATACTATTAATTTTAGTCACCATTGTAAGCTTAACGTTGACTCAGACACGTGCTGGAATATTATCACTATTGGCTGGCCTTTCATTCATTGCTATTTTTTACTTTTTAAAATCTGAAAAAAAAATCAGATTTATTTTATATGTCACTCTGGGCTTGGTCATATTATCAGGTCTCTTGGCATTGAGTTACTACAGTGAAATATCTATTTTTAGCCGTTTCTCAGATTTTAACCTCAAGGAAGATACGATATGGGTGCGATTGAAACTTTGGAAAATGTGCTTGAATAATTCACTTGAAAAACCTTTCTTAGGCTGGGGACAAGGTTCTTTTATCTATTTCTACTTTAAGAACTTCACAAGTGATCTAAACGATGCGGGTTTTTGGTATGATTCAGCCCATAATGAATTTATTGATAAAATTATCGGTACGGGCTACATTGGCTTATTGAGCTATCTATGGCTAATTTTCTTGGGTTTTTACGGAATTTGGAAAAAAAACACCAATTATTTGGCACAATTTGAGAAGGTTATTCTGAGTAGCTTCCTTATTACTTATATTATTTTTATGTTTTTTGGCTTTGATAGCCTCTTTAGTCTAATTGCTTTTTTTACAGTTTTTATCCTTGTAAATAAGAACTTTTCTCCTATTTACCACAAATCTTTCTTTCAAGAAAAACAACTATTAATAAAGATTGGAGTAATCATTCCATTAGTAATGATCATTTATTTTGGTAGCTACAAAACCATAATAACAAATAAAATGCTTTCGTTGGCTTATTCTGAAAAGATAGCTGAAAAAAAAATAGAATTATATAGCCAAACATTTGATAATGCAATTATCGGTAAATATGATGTTGCCTTACAGTTTACGTTACAAAGAAGCCTTTTTCTAAACGCAACTATACCTCCAAACTTGAGAGAAGAGTATTTCAAAAGTTCAAACCAAACTCTGAATGAAGCTCTAAACATTCACACCGATAACCCGATTTTACTAAACCAATTAGGCTTTTTAAAGTCCGATTATGGCTTATCAGCTGAAAGTATAAAGATTTTTGAAAAAATGAATCAGATGTCGCCCAACCGACTTATTAATAACCATGATTATGCTTGGCTTCTCTTCAAAAATAACCAAATAAGCAAAAGTTTTGATGTGATTGATAATGTGATCCAAAAACAAAGCTATAACCAGAAGGCAATTCTACTCAAAACACGTTTCTTACTTGAAAGAAAGAACTATATAGAAGCATTCAAAACACTAAACAAATTTGATAACAAAGAAACAATCAAGTATTTTAAGGATATTACTGATCTGGTATTTGAATATCAAGTTTATAATGAATTTTACGATTTCTTGTATCAGAAATATCATTCAAACCTTGATGATTTCAAATTAACTGATGAACAATTACTTATCTGGTCGGAGATTGCTCAACTTTCAAAAAATAAGAAACAGGTTTTCTCGGTATTTTCATACTATGCAGGTAATACGCTTTTGGGTGATAATAGCCAATTTAGAAATAAAAAGGACTCTTTGAGAGTATTAGAACTGATAAATATGGTGCATGAGGGAAAAGCAAACTATGATGTTATTCTAAGTTTGAAGGATTTCGATTAAAATCACTAAATAAGTTTTTTCGATTTATCTTAAAATTCAAAACTATGGTTTTGCAAACTGAAATTAAAGTTAGTGTTATTATATTAACTTACAACCACGAAAAATACATCAAAAAAGCAATTGAAAGTGTTTTGATGCAAAAAACAACCTTTGACTATGAGGTAATCATTGCCGATGATTTTTCAACCGATAGAACTAAGGAGATTATCCAAGACATTCTCACTAATAATCATGAATCAAAGGTTAGTATTAGATATATTAGAAATGAGAAAAATTTAGGCGTAATGGCGAGTTGGATAAATGCCTATTCCCAAGTTAATGGAAAATACATAGCCATTTGCGAAGGAGACGATTTCTGGACTATCGACTCGAAATTACAAAAACAATTTGAAGTATTAGATTCACATCCACAATTCTCTATTTGCTTTCATAACGTTAATGTTGAATACGTTGATATTAATGAAAAAAATTATATCCTAAATGAAAATATAGAAAAAGACATATTTACCATAGATGATTTGATTGGTGAAGAAGAAATTTGGTTTATGGCTACAGCAAGCCTAATGATAAGACACGAAAGCCTTAAATCAATTCCTAATTGGATATTAAAATCAAAAAGCGGAGATATTCCTATTATTATGTTAGCAGCAAGAAATGGCCATATAAAATATTTACCCGATTTGATGGCAACTTATCAAAAACATAGTAGGGGAATGAGTATGACCGACCATAAAAACGACGCTATTTTTCTAAAAAATCGTATTTATATGTACAAGATGCTAAATTTAGAAACTAAGTTTCAATATAATTATAGATTTAAACAAATACTTTCAGGTTATTATTATTTAATGCTTGATTCCAAACAGCTACAAAACAAATATATAAGTCAATTTATAGTGGCATTAAAATATTTCTATTATTCATACCCTAAAATCAAAAACATAAAGGTAGTCATTAAAAATCATATCATACCACCAGTAATTCTTGAATTTAGCCGTCTTATCAAGCGAAAAACTGGAATCATTCCTACTTTTGATAAAAATACACTTTAATTCCTCCAAATATATCTAACTGATGTATTTTTGCAAAATACTTGAAATGCATTTGTACCAATATATCAATGTTAGTAATCAATCAATCAGATAAAGCTCCTGTAAATGGCATAGAAATTTATTATGAAACCTTTGGAAATGAACAAAATCCTGCGATTTTGCTCATCATGGGGCTTGATGCTCAGTGCGTGATTTATGGCGAAAATATGATTGAACCTTTGGTTGAAGCGGGCTTTTATATCATAAGATTTGATAATCGTGATATTGGACTTTCAACTTGGATGAATGAGACTTGGCATAGAAGTCGCCCCTACTCGCTCGAAGATATGGCGAAAGATAGTGTCGGTTTGCTTGATTTTTTAAAAATAGAAAAAGCTCATATCGTTGGGGTTTCGATGGGTGGAATGATCGCACAGCACATTGCGATAGATTTTTCTGAAAAAGTATTGAGCTTGACTTCCATTATGTCATCAGGATATACACTAAACCCCAAAGTAGCCAGCAAGTTGACCCACAAATTACTAATGAAATTAATACCTTTTCTTATCAAAAGGATTTACATAAAAAATAAATATTCTAACCATAAAATTAGTGTAGGTAGCTATGTTGCTACTTATCGTCTCCTGCGTGGTAAAAGATTTGAATTTGACGAATCTTATTTCCGTCAAGTTTTTACTGAAAGCATTGAACGTCGAAAAGGGCAAAACCCAAGAGCAAGATACCAGCAATTTTGTGCAATTGTAGCTTCTGGTTCTCGCCTAAAAAAACTCCATCAAATAAAAGCACCAACTTTAGTCATTCACGGCACGGCAGACCCACTCGTTAGCCCAAAACATGCTGAAATTTATGCTCCTTTGATACCCAATTCAAAGCTTTTGATGGTCGAAGGCATGGGGCATGAACTGCCAAAAGGTGCTTTAGCAGAAGTTTTACCTGAGATTATAAGACATTTATGTAAAATAGTAAGTTAACTTTTACACCACTTCCATTTGTTTAAATACCCTCAATAGAAGTGATTGATTGTAAATCTGACCTATATGCAAAAAACCTTTTTATTTGATAACTCTTCAAAAAGTCCAATTTTTAAACTATTTTTGCACCTCAATTTTGGTGATTCGCTATCAGAATATTAGTTATTGGACGAAATCTCACATGACCAGTTCCCAGTAACAAGCTTTCTAATAACCAGCAACCAGTAACCAATTTACCAGTAACCAATTTACAGCAAAATGACTTCGCACGAAATTCGTAAGGCTTTTTTAGATTTCTTCAAAAGTAAAGAACATTTAATCGTTCCGTCTGCACCGCTTGTGGCCAAAAACGACCCAACTTTGATGTTTAACAACTCAGGAATGGCTCAATTCAAAGACTTTTTCTTGGGAAATGGCACGCCGCCATCAAAGCGTATTGCGGATACACAAAAATGTCTTCGTGTAAGTGGTAAGCATAATGATTTGGAAGACGTAGGTTTTGATACCTATCACCACACTATGTTTGAGATGCTCGGAAACTGGTCATTTGGTGATTATTTTAAGAAAGAAGCCTTAGAATGGTCTTGGGAATTATTGACAGAAGTCTATAAATTACCGAAAGATCGAATTTATGTATCGGTTTTTGAAGGTAGCGAAGAAGACGGAGTGCCATTCGACCAAGAAGCATTTGACATTTGGAAAGGCTTAATTGGCGATGAAAACCGCATTATTCTTGGCAATAAAAAAGACAATTTCTGGGAAATGGGCGATACTGGTCCATGTGGGCCTTGTTCAGAAATCCATATAGATTTACGTGACCAAGCTGAAATTGATATTATTGGCGGCAAAGAATTGGTAAACAATGACCACCCACAAGTAGTTGAAATTTGGAATAACGTATTTATGCAGTTTGAGCGTAAAGCTGATAAATCATTAGTTCCGCTTCCAGCCAAACACGTTGATACTGGCATGGGCTTTGAGCGTCTTTGTATGGCGATTCAAGGCAAAAAATCGAATTATGATACTGACGTTTTCCAAAATACAATTCAAGTAATTGAGCAAATGTCAGGTTTGAAATATGGCGAAAACGGTACGCTTTCATCGAACAGCTACGTCGATGTAGCAATGCGTGTAATTGCTGACCACCTTCGTGCCGTTGCTTTTACGATTGCTGATGGACAGTTGCCATCCAATGCAAAAGCGGGCTATGTTGTGCGTCGTATTTTGCGTCGTGCTGTTCGTTATGGTTATTCATATTTAGGTTTTAATGAGCCATTTATGAGTAAACTTGTGCCAGTTTTGGCTGAGCAGTTTGCCGATGTTTTCCCAGAATTGAAAGCTCAACAAGATTTCGTAACTCGTGTAGTTGAAGAAGAAGAAAAGTCTTTCTTGCGTACGCTCGAAACGGGTATCAGAAGATTTGAAGCCATCAATCCAGAAAATGGAATTATTAGTGGCGATGTTGTTTTTGAATTATCAGATACATTTGGCTTTCCAGTCGATTTAACCGCCCTTTTAGCAAAAGAAAAAGGTCTAAAAATTGACGAAGAAGGCTTCCAAAAAGCATTACAAAAACAAAAAGACCTTTCTAAAAAAGATGCAGCCAAAGAAGCAACCGACTGGGTTGAATTGAATGAAGGCAGTGATTTTGAATTCGTGGGTTATGATGAAGTTTCGGCAGAAGCTCAAATTATCAAGTACCGCAAAGTAAAAACAAAAGCAGGTGAAGAGTACCACATTGTGCTTGACCGCACACCTTTCTACGCCGAAATGGGTGGTCAAGTGGGTGATACTGGTCATATTATGATTGGCGACCACTCGATAAATATCAAAGATACAAAGAAAGAAAACGACCTTTTTATACACATTTCGACCGATAAAAACCTCGATGAAATCTTACAAAATGCAGGAACAGTTATAGCACATATCAATGAAGAGCGTCGTGAGAAAATCAGAACAAACCATACTGTTACACACTTGATGTTGGCGGCTATGCGTAAGGTTTTGGGTACGCACATTGTACAAAAAGGTTCGTATCAAGATGATAATATCACTCGTTTTGACTTCTCACACTTTGCTAAAGTGACCGATGAAGAATTAGGACAAATCGAAGATATTGTCAACGAGAAAATTCGTGAGAATATCCAACTCGAAACCAAAGTAAATATTCCGATTGCTGATGCGATTGCTTTGGGGGCAACCGCAACTTTCGGTGAAAAATACGGCGATTTTGTAAGAGTAGTAATTTTCGACCCAAAATTCTCAGTTGAGCTTTGCGGTGGAACACACGCATCATCGACAGGTAAAATTGGTCTATTCAAATTTATTTCTGAAGGTTCGGTAGCCGCTGGTGTGCGTCGTGTGGAAGCATTAACAGGCGGAAAAGCTATTTCAGTTATCAATGAGCAATTATCAATTAATACGCATCTGAAAGAAGTTCTTAGAAACAACGATTTGATAAAAGCCGTTGAAAATCTTTTAGCTGAAAAGGCAACTTTACAGAAAAAAGTTGAGGCTCTCGAAAACGAAAAACTTCAAGAATTGAAGAATGAGTTGGCTAAAACAGCAATAAATATCAATGGTGTAAACGTAATTACGGCCAAAGTTAGCGTTCCATCAGCTGATACTCTAAAGCAACTTTGCTTCGATTTGAAAAATAAAGTGGAGCGTTTCTACGGTGTCATTGGTGCAGAATTTGGCGGAAAACCACAAATTGCAGTCATTATTGACGAAGATGTGATGAAAGAGAAAAACCTTCACGCAGGTAATATTGTGAAAGAACTCGCCAAAGAAATGAAAGGTGGTGGAGGTGGCCAGCCTTATTTCGCAACCGCAGGAGGTAGCGATGCCAGCGGCCTTGAACGGGCAATTGAAAAAGGAAAAAGTTTTGTATAATAAAAAAGGGCGAACAAAATGTTCGCCCTTTTTTATTTACTATTTTTCCTTCCGATTCATTAGTTGAAATTTACAATTATTAGTTTGTTTCTTTGAGCAGCTTTACAACTTTACTCCACCACAAAAGATAATCTGAGTTTTCTCTACTATTAAATTACAATATTTAAAAAAACATACCATCCGATAATAATTTCGCACGATTTTTGCTTAATTTTACAAACAACCGTTTTTCTAAACCCTAAGCAAATGAAAGGAATTGTATTCACCGAATTTATCGAAATGGTAGAATCTAAGTTTGGTTTTGATATGATGGACGACATCATAGAATCTGCCAATCTACCATCTGGCGGCATCTACACAGCAGTTGGGACTTATGACCACAACGAAATGGTGCAATTGGTGGTCGGACTCAGCAAACGTACTGAAATTCCGGTTGATCTATTATTAAAAACTTATGGCAAACACTTGTTTGGGGTATTCACCACGAGCTATTCTCACTTCTTCAAGAATATTGATAATGTTTTTGATTTTTTTGAACAAATCGACCGTTATATTCATGTTGAGGTTCAAAAACTCTATCCAGATGCTGAACTTCCAAAATTTGATACCCTACGAACTGATAATACTCTTGAAATGCTCTATCAGTCAGACCGCAAAATGGCAGATTTGGCAGATGGACTCATCGAAGCAGCAATTGAATACTTCCAAGAAGCAGCCACGGTAGAAAAGAAAAATATGAATGAAGATGGTTCTTTGGTCAAATTTATCATTAGTAAAATATGAGTGACGAAGTTGAGGTACTGAAACGTAAAATTGAGCGTGAAAAAAAAGCCCGACAACAAGCAGAAAAGTTGTTGGAAGCCAAAGCTTTGGATTTATTTCAGGCCAACGAAAATCTAAAAAAGCTTAATGAATCACTTGAAAGACAAGTAAAAGAACGAACGGAAGCTCTTCAGTACAGTGAAGAAAAATACCGTGGGATTCTTGAAAATATGGATTTAGGCCTAATAGAAGTCGATAATCAAGATATAATTAAAAGAGCCTACAAACGTTTTTGCGACTTGACTGGGTATGAAGAGCATGAATTGGTTGGTAAAAAAGCTGCCGATTTTTTACTTCCTGATGAAGACTTTAAGAGACTAATTGCTGAACAAAATGCCAATCGCTTAGATGGCAAAACGGGTGTTTATGAAGTACCTTTAAAAAAGAAAAATGGGGAAGTTATTTGGGTAATTGTGAGTGGAGCTCCAATTATTGAAAGTAATGGTAGAGTTACTGGTTCAGTTGGCATTCACCTTGATATTACCGAACGCAAACGTACGCAAGAAGCCCTCGAAGAGGCCAGAAAAGTAGCAGAAGATGCCCGTAGTGCCGAAAAGCGTTTTTTGGCAAATATGAGCCATGAAATTCGTACGCCAATTAATGCCATAATTGGTATGACCCATTTACTCTATGATACAAACCCTAACAAAAAACAAGTTGAATATTTGAGTGCTATAAATTACTCGGCTGATTTATTGCTCAACTTAGTTTCTGATGTATTGGATATCTCAAAAATTGAAGCAGGAGAAATGAAAATCTCAGAACAAGTTTTTAGCCTTAAAGACCTCATAAACAGTACATTACAAACTTTCAGACTACGTTTACAAGGAAGAGATATAAAATTAGTTCTGGATTTTGATGATGAAATCGAAAACGACGTAATTGGAGACTCAACGTTTCTGACTCAAATTTTAATGAATCTCTTGAGCAATGCTGTGAAGTTTACTGAGAAAGGTAAAATCGGTGTGCAAGTATCACTTCTATGTAGGTTGGGCGATTTTCTGATGACCGAAATAAAAGTTTTTGATACTGGAATCGGTATAAGCCCACAAAGTTTGGGCAGGATTTTCGATAGCTTCAAACAAGCTGACCAAGATGTAAAAGTAAAATATGGAGGAACTGGTCTTGGTTTGGCGATTGTAAAGCAATTGGTTAACCTTCATGGAGGAGAAATTTCAGCAGAAAGTACACTGGATGAAGGAACAACTTTCACCTTCACGCTTCCATTAAAAGATAGTAAACAGCAATCAAAAAAATTACAATTATTTTCAGAAGCCGTTTCGGAAGATTGGAAAAACTACCATGTTTTGGTTGTTGAAGATAATCTCATCAATCAAAAATATGTTGAAGGTTTACTATTAAAATGGAAAATGTCGTATAAAATTGCCAATCATGGGATTGAGGCATTAGATTTACTAAAAAAAGAAAATTTTGATATAATTTTGATGGATATCAGAATGCCCGAAATGGATGGCTACGAAACAACTATTGAAGTCCGAAAGCTTGAAGGAAACGCCAATCAGCATATACCAATTGTAGCACTAACGGCTTCAGCGATAAGCGATGAAATCGATTATGCTTTCGAAATTGGTATGAATTCTTACCTGACCAAACCATTTACCCCAAACCAACTTCGAAGAGTTTTGGAACAAAAAATTACGTTAAATCCTAATCGACATGTATTAATGCAAGAAGAAGGAGCAACTTTATCTAATTCGGTTACAATAGAAGAAAAAGAAACACTTCAAACTGATTATTTAGAAAAGGTGTATGGACACGATAGAAAATATGCAGCCGATATGTTTGGGCTTTTCTTGGAAACCGTTCCTAAACAATTTGCATTATTAAAGCCTTTGATTGAAGAACAAAAAGTAGATGAAATTAGTAAATTGGCACATCAACTCAAACCATCGTTCACTATGGTTGGTCTGCCAGAAATCACTCAAAACCTTCTAATGTTAGAAAAAATGGCTAAAAACAAGGAAGATTATGAAACAATGAGACTAACATTTGATGAAATTGAAAATATATTTAATCGAAAAATCAGTTTAGTAGAGAAAGAGTTTGATGAATTACAATAAAAAAAACGTCCAAAAATTCGGACGTTTTTTAAGATATATTTCGTATAAATATTTACTTTACTCCTATTTCCAGCTTTATGACAATATTTCTATTTATCCTTCCAGAGAAAATCATTTCTTCTTTTTGCTCTTTCATTTCATTGCATCATTTTTCAATCAATAAGAAACGATAAATTGAGAAATCCGAAGTGATAAATAAAATTACTTTTTCATTGAATTATTAATGATTTACTTTTAATTATAATACTTCAATAGTCAGGCCAATTCAAAACAAAATACATAAAACACTTATTATCAACCACTTACGATTGTGCCAATTTTTCTTAAAATTCCATTAATTGGAATTTTATTTTTTTTTTGGATTTCTCATTTTAAATTACCTTTCAAATTCCAAAACAAGGCATCCCAATACATACTCAAAAACAAGAATTTTCTTTGGATCAAAAACTTGGTTAAATCTCCGAGAGCAATCACACCGAGATAAGAAAGCGATAGCCATTTTCCAAATCCTTTACGCCATTTACGAACCAATAAAATACGATTTCGGGTTTTATAATATATCTGAATCGCACTTTTTCTATCAATACTCGTTGACTCTTTATGCAAAACTAAAGATTGTGGTACGAAGTAAATCTGAAAACCCGCCTCT
>NZ_LXHX01000027.1:0-11380 GCF_001649495.1 Emticicia sp. MM
AAACTAAAGATTGTGGTACGAAGTAAATCTGAAAACCCGCCTCTCTAATTTTCAAACACCAGTCTATTTCTTCGTAATACAAAAAAAACTCCTCGGGCATGAGGCCAACTTCTCTAATAACCGAACGCCGCACCATCATTGCTGCTGCATTAGCCAAGGCTGTTTGAGTAGGTTTATCGTACTGTCCATTATCTTTTTTCCCGTAACCAATGGTAGAACTTTGAATTTTATATGCATGTAAATCAGAAGCCCCTGCGTAAAGAATAGTATCTGGTTGATGAAAACAACGTAGTTTTGCGGCACAAATGCCAATTTTTTGATTGGTTTGCATTACCTCAACTAAGGGTTCGAGAAAGTCTGTATGCACCTCGGTATTATTATTCAAAAACATCAAAAACTCACCATTAGCCTGCGTAATGGCAAGATTATTTCCACCAGCAAAACCTAAATTAGCTTTGGTTTCGATGATATGTACATGTGGAAATGATTGCCTTATTCTTGTTTTTAGTCTACCATCAGAATGATTATCAACTACCCAAACTTCAATATTTTTGTATGAAATTTGTTTGAGCGATGCAAGAAGTTCACAAGTTACTTCTGCTTGTCGATTATTAATCGTAATGATAGAAACAAGTGGCTGTGTCATTGGTGTGATTGTTGGATTTCCTCACAAACTCTTTGTAGAATATCAGTTGTAAGTTTTATCAAATTTACCATTTCGGCTGAATCTTTTTCTTGTTTTCCGAGTGCTTCCAGTTGTCTGATTGGCTGTTTAAGTGGCAAAATCTGCAACATATCTATTGAAGCTTTGATTTTATGAGCTAAATGCCCAATTTGCGAGTAGTTTTGTTGTGTATAATATTCAGCAAACTGGCGTAAAGTATCTTGTGACTGCTGCACAAACAGTTTTTCCATCTGACGAATCTGCACCGTATTTCCTTTCATCATTTGACTCAAAAGCTGATTGTTATAAAGTTTTGCTGACTCTTCAACCTTAACTTTTGGCGATAAAAGTGAGTAGCTTTGAGGAACTGTGATATATTTTATCAACTTCTGCATCAATTCATCGGCTACAAACGGCTTACCTATGTAATCGTTCATGCCAACAGCACTAAAGTGGTCAATTTCTTCATCCACTATTAAAGCTGTAAGTGCAATAATGGGAATATGCGTATTTTCGCTTCTAATTATTTTTGTTGCCTGAAAACCATCCATTTCAGGCATTTGAATATCCATCAAAATGCCATCGTAGTATTTTGCTCTGAACTTCTCGACACCTTCTAAACCATTTTTGGCTATTTCTACTTTTATTCCCCAACCTTCGAGTAGTTTTTGGGCAAAAAATTGATTCATGGCATTATCTTCGACCAATAAAATCTTTTTCCCAATTAGTACATTACTCGAAACATTATTTTGCTTAGTTTCTTCAATTGGAGCTTGACTAATCGGAAAACCAACAACAAATGAAAACGTCGCACCTTCTCCCAATTCACTTTTTACTCGTAAATCTCCACCCATTAGTTCAACTAACTGCTTAGATATACTCAGCCCCAAGCCAGTTCCACCGTATTTTCTGCTAATACTTGAATCTTCTTGTGTAAAACTTTCAAAAATTAATTTGTGCTTTTCGGGAGAAATCCCTTTTCCAGTATCAGACACAGCAAACTCCACCACCAAAGCATTATTCATTTTTGTTACGACTCTTGCCTCTAAACTAATTCTTCCCGTATCAGTGAATTTGATAGCATTACTTACTAAATTTAATAATACTTGGGAGAGTCGAATCGAATCGCCGAGAAGTGTAACATTGAGTTTTTCATCGAACTTCATAAACAATCCGATACCTTTTTGTTCGGCTTTAAACTCATTACTATTAATAATATTTTGTAGGATTTTTTTAGGATTAAAAGGAATCTTCTGCAAAGTCATTTTTCCTGCCTCTATCTTAGAAAAATCTAAAATCGAGTTAATGATTCCCTGTAAATTATCGGTCGAAATCTGTACTGTATTGATATAATCTGATTGTAATGGGCTGAGACTTGTTTTCTGAATTAAGTTTGTCATGCCCATGATGGCATTGAGTGGTGTACGAATCTCATGGCTCACAACAGCCATAAATTCTTGCTTAATTCGGCTGGCCTCTTCAGCTTTTTCTTTGGCCTGGCGGAGTTCTGATTCGTAGTTCTTGCGTTCGGTAATATCTGATTCTACGGCAATAAAATTTGTAAGCTTACCTTCATTATCATAAATTGCTTGAATAGAAAGTTCGACCCAATATTTTTGTCCTGTCTTAGAATAGTTCAAAATTTCAGTTCTGAAACTACTTCTCTGGCGAAGCTGCTCACCTATAAATTTTTTAGTTTCGAGATTTGTTTCGCTACCTTGCAAAACCTCACCAGGTTTACGGCCTTTTACTTCATCTAAAAGATACCCAGAAATACGACTAAAACCTTCATTTACCCATTCAATTCGACCTTCACTATCAGAAATTACGATAGCATTATCGGTTTTTTCTGCTACGACAGCAAGTTTTTTGAGTTCTTCTTGGTATCCGATCACACGATTGTGCAGAAGGCAAGATTGCAAAGTAACACCAAATTTACGTATTACTTTGCTTGCCTTTTTTACTTCACTTGAATCAAAAGCAGCTTGAGAGAGATTTTTAGGGCTAAAATAAAATTTTATAAAGCCCAACTGTGGTAAAGGTAAAATCCAATAGCAACCGTCAGTAATGTTTTTTTCGGTAATTATCTCTTGAAAATGGGGCGTACCGCTTTTGATGCATACGCCGCCATTCCCTTCGAGATGACTCATAAAATAGTGGTTAAGTGTAATCTCCTTTTTGTCTGTACTAAACTCAGGATTGGCATAGATTAAAGTAAAATTTTCAGAATTTGGCAAATTTAAAATGCTGTTTTTAAGCCAAATAGAACCAAAATCAATATTTTTCTGACGCATCCATACGTTTAGAAAGTCAGCACAATTTTTTTTTAAGTCAAGTGAATTACCAATCGAAAGTGATAATTCGTATAAAAGTGAAATCTCACGGGCAATATCTATTTTTTGTCCTGCTTCCATCTATCTGTAAAGGCTACTTGCTACAATTGTTTTATTGTAGAAATCTACAAATCCCATTCCCGAAGACGCAATCTCCCCCAAAGTTGACACCCCTCTTATTTTACATTGCTTTTCTCGATAGACATCTCGCATCGCTTTCAGTTCATCTTCAAATTGTTTATCGAGATACATTACACGGGTAATACAGTCAAAAACCATCAAACATTCGGCTGCACTTTCTTCATGATAAGTCTGATTAGCTACATCACGTGCCGCAAGAATCAATTTTTCGGGGTCACCCGTTAGAATCTGTAAGGTTGAGTTTTCGGGAACTTCCGAAATACAAACAATCTCTCCATCTTCATTAATAGCAATAGGGTCACGTACGACAAATTCAGCTCCTTCTTTATAGATTCCAAATGGAAAAATTTTAGCAATGTCAATGAAATTATTTTCGGTAAATTCGTTTGTAGAATTTGCCTCAATCACCTCTTTATAAACCTCAAAGGCTGGTCTCCAATTAAGTTCCTTTACAATATTTTTTTCGGTCGAAGTAGCAATAAATGGCCCCGCAAACACTTCCCAACCATGTTTTACACCAATTTTACTTTTATTATTCATGAGTGCTAAAATTGCACCATCTTCAAACATTCCGTCTTGAGTAAAAATACACGGTTGCTGTTCGAAACTCATAAATCCTGCTCCACCTCCAACAATATTTATTTGATTATTGAGCAAACCATATACTTTTTTAAGCAATAAATCGGTAGCTGAGACCATAGCGTCAATCAACAAAATTGCTGTGTTGACACCTTCAAGATTTTTGATTTCTTTGAAAGTAGATTCATCTTTCATCGAAAACTTAATGACCTCTTGTACATGAGGCAGTTCAAGTATCAAAATTCCATCATGATGATTGTTTATGTCATGAATAATTGTGGGATAAACTCCACCAAAAAACTTCAAAGCATTTTTATCTAATAGGGCAATCAAACTCCCAAGTTCAAATGCCGATTTTTCAGCAACAAAAATTAGTAAAAAATTTTTACTCAGTTTAAAATCATCAATCGTACTCTGAGTTATTTCATTTATATTCTTAAAATACATTTTTTGAGGGGTTCACGTGTAGTTATTATTACTCAGAAACCATACCATAAAGTTAAACTATTGATTATCAACACTATTCACAAAAAAAAAGTCCAAAATTTGGAATTTTATCTATTTTATGGAACATAATCTTATATAAACCGAAATGTGTAGCTCCATATTTGAATGAATCAAACACTTTATTTTACCATTTCTCCTCTCTAATTCTTTAATAGTTTCTTTTTAAGTGTGGGCTATTGATTCAAAATACTCATACTTTATTTTTTATCTAACGACCTACTTTAAACAAATATCGATTCTGGAAGTATCACATTTTCTCCGATTGAAATAAAGCTGGGACAGTTCTGGCTATGAGTGTCAAATCAAATTTCCAATCGTGATTGTGAGCATAAATATTATCTAAATCCTGACGTTCTTTAGCCGATAAATCACCCTTGCCTCGTTTGGTTACTTGCCAGAGTCCTGTTAGACCTGCAGGGGCTAAAAATCTGGCTACTGACTCATCTTTGGTCAGTTTTTCGGCTTCATATATTGGAAGTGGTCGATTACCAACCAACGACATGTCTCCTCTAATGACATTGATTAATTGTGGGATTTCATCAATACTTGTATTTCTCAAGAAAGCTCCCAATTTGGTAATTCTTGGATCATTCCTAAACTTTAAAAAAGCTGATTTTTGATTTAGTGCATCTAAAAACTTTTTCTCATTTTTCCAGCCCGAATCATCAATCAAATCTCCGTCGATTTCAGTATTTTCTGTTTTAAAATCAGTTTCATACATATTTAGGTGTGCCATATCCTTGATTTCTTTTTCGGCACCTGTTCGCATTGTGCGGAATTTGTACAACTCAAAAACTTTGTAACCAGCCCCGATTCTCTTCGATAAGAAAAATACGGGGCCTTTGGAATCTAACTTAATTAAAATAGCAACTATCAGTAAAATTGGAGAAAGTACAAGTAAAGCAGAACCCGCTACGAAAATATCGAAAGCACGTTTGCGAAAAGAAGATTTTGGTGTTAGTAAATTTCCACTATCAAAATTATTCCTACGGTTTCCTTCAAAATTCAAACTAAATGAAGCCACAGAAGCTGGGACGAAGTTTAACTGTTTTTTGATACGTAGTTGTAGCTCTTCTGGATGAAAAGGTTTTACTACATAGTCATCAGCCCCCAATCTAAGACACTCAATACGGTATTGGCTTCTGCCTTCTCCCGTTAAAATGATTAAGGGGATGTTTATATAAAGCGGGTTCGTTTTCAAATAGCTTATAAATCCTCTTCCATCTTCATCTGGTAAATTCAGATCTGTCACGATAGCATCTGGAAACAAGCCATTTTTTAGCAAAGCTTTAGCTGCCTTGATGCTTTGACATAAATAGAGTTCAAACATTTCACCGTAACAGTGCTTCATTAAACTCAAAAGCATTTTGTTATCATCGATTATTAGGAGTCGTTTTTTCATTGACTTTTATATTTGTTAAGGCTGAACATTATAGTTCAATTCTTTTGCCAACTTTGCCAACAAACATAAAACACTCACTATCAACAACTTACCACATAAACTATTTCTCATGACTTCCATAATTTGGAAATGAATGATATTTTATGGAAATTGAGTAAAATTTGGATTCGTATAATTATGGAAAATACTCAGACTATTTTTATCGTAGAAGATGATGCTTTTTATGGAGCAATGCTCGAATATCATCTAACTCTAAACCCTGACTACACCGTTGAAAGGTTTGAAACGGGTAAAAGTTTTTTGGATAACCTCTACAGAAGGCCAATTGCTATTACGCTCGATTATTCTTTGCCAGATATGGACGGCGAAACGGTCTTGAAGCGTATCCAGAAAGAATATGCAGATATTCCAGTAATTATCATTTCGGGGCAGGAAGATATTTCGACGGCTGTCCAATTACTCAAAAATGGAGCTTATGACTACATAGTAAAAGATGAAAATACAAAAGAGCGTTTGTGGAACGCAATTCTAAAAGTCAAAGAAACCCAACAATTACGAGAAGAAATTTCTCAATTACGGGAAGAAGTTCGTGAGAAATATGAATTTGATAAAGCCATCAAAGGTAATAGTCCAGCTCTGCAAAGGGTTTTTAATTTGATGGAAAAAGCATCAAAAAGCAATATCAATGTTTCGATTTATGGCGAAACTGGTACAGGGAAAGAACTCGTAGCTAAAGCGATTCACCATAATTCGGTTCGAAACAAAAAACCATTTGTAGCTGTAAATATGGCTGCAATTCCGAAAGATTTAGTAGAAAGTGAATTATTTGGACACGAAAAAGGAGCTTTCACAGGAGCGATGAACCGCCGAATCGGAAAATTTGAAGAAGCAACGGGTGGAACATTATTTTTGGATGAAATTGGAGAAATGGAACTAACCATGCAAGCGAAAATCTTACGAGTACTTCAGGAGCAAGAAATAACAAGAATTGGAGGCAATCAAGTTGTAAAAATTGATTGCAGAATTATTGTAGCAACCCATCGAAACCTTTCAGAAGAGGTTCAAAGAGGTAATTTTCGTGAAGATTTATATTATCGTTTGCTTGGTCTGAATGTGGCCCTCCCTCCACTCCGTGAACGAGGAAATGATATTATTTTACTTTCAAAATTCTTTATTGAAGATTATTGTAAGAAAAACCGACTTCCAAAATTAGGTCTGACCAATGAAGCATCACAGAAACTCATGAGTTATCCGTTTCCTGGAAATGTCCGTGAATTGAAAGCAATTGTAGAGCTGGCTTGCGTGATGGCATCCGATGATTTGATTGCTTCAGAAGATATTACATTCAATTCTATTAAGCCCGAAGGGGCATTTTTACTCGAAGAAGTAACTTTACGAGAATATACACGCCGAATCATACGTCATTTCTTGAATAAATACGATGATGATGTACTTCTCGTGGCCGATAAACTTGACATCGGAAAATCAACAATTTATAATATGTTGAAAAGCGGAGAGCTTTGAAAAACGAATTTCATCTTATCATTGCGAATGCCCTTTGGCAGCCAAAATTGGTTCCTATTTCTATTTCTATAAAATATTCTTTCAAGCGTGACGTTTCATTTAAGCATCCGACACTAAACATAAACACTAACAATCCTATTTCTTAATCTGTATGAAATTCAAAGCCGTAATCTTCGACTTCGGAAACGTCATTATCAATATCGAGTTTCAGAGAATCTATCAGACATTCGCCAAATTTACATCAAAGTCACCTGCTTACATCGAAAAAAAAATTACCGAAGACCAAATCTTTAGAAGATATGAGAGCGGGCAGTTTACCGATGAAGAGTTCAGAGAGGTCATCCGCCAAACCCTTGGATTTCCCCTCTCCGACCACGAAGTTGACACCGCATGGAACGCAATTCTGCTTGATATTCCAAGCGATAGAATTGATTTAATTCATAATATTCGTCAAAAATACCCTGTATATTTACTCAGCAATACCAATAATATCCACATTACAGCTTCCAACAATTATCTCAAAAAAGCTCATGGTATAAATAATTTGGATTTATTATTCGATAAACTTTATCTTTCTTACGAAATGGGCTTATGGAAACCCGATGCCGAAATTTATCGTGAAGTCTTGCGTGCGAATAAACTCCAACCCAACGAAGTTATATTCTTTGATGATAACCATCACAACATCGAATCAGCCAAAGCAATCGGAATGCAAACAATTTTAGTTGAGCCACCTACTTCTATCGTAGAATATTGTAAAAACATATTTTAAGTTGTTACTTTGTGGCATACAACAAACCTAACCCATGAATCAACAGCGTACACTCCTAATACAAATTATTTTATTTATCATTACTTTTATTTCTGCCACACTTACAGGTGCTGAATGGATTTATGGCAGGCCTTTTTTTTTCGGAGAAAACACACTCGGTTGGCACGAATTTTTTGAAGGATTAAAATATTCAGTACCATTTTTGGGCGTTCTCACGATTCATGAATTTGGGCATTACTTTACTGCAAGAAAACATAAAACTGAAGTAACACTCCCTTTCTATATTCCATTATGGTTAGGAGGAATCACTTCAACTTTCGGAACACTCGGTGCCTTTATTAGAATCAAAGAACGCCTTGAATCTCGTGTAAAATATTTTGATATTGGTATTGCAGGCCCACTGGCGGGTTTTATAGCAGCTTTATTTGTGCTTTGGTACGGTTTCACACACCTCCCGCCACTCGACTATGTATTTGAGCTTTTCCCAATTTTCAAACAATATGGCAACGAATACGGAAAATTTCTCGAAACAAGCCCTGATTATATTTCAATCAAGTTGGGTGATAGTTTACTTTTTAATTTCTTTGAACAATACGTTTCTACGGGCGAACTTCCGCATCCTTATCTCTACACCAACTATCCAATTATTTTTGCGGGATATTTATCTTTGTTTTTTACAGCTCTCAATCTCTTCCCAATCGGACAACTTGATGGCGGACATATACTTTACGGTCTAATTGGCGATCGTGCCTTTAATATCGTTTCGCCGATTCTATTCGGAGGGTTTGTTTTTTACGCAGGATTAGGATTTTTTAATGCCCACGAATTTACAACTCAAGACACTCAAATGTTTTTTGAGTTAATTGGTAAGTTTGCGGTCTTCATATTTTTCAATTATTTATGTTTCTCAAAAATAACTGATAACCCTATTACAAACTGGCTCATTGCTCTTTCGGTAGTGGCCGTTCAGTTATTAGTTTCCTATTTTTTCCCTACCGTGGAGGGCTATTCAGGTTTTTTAGCATTTGGATTAATGATTGGACGTTTTTTAGGTGTTTATCACCCAAAAACGTATGATATGCAGCCACTTACCCTTGAAAGAAAGATTTTAGGTTGGTTGGCCCTTATAATTTTTGTTATTTGCTTTAGCCCAAAACCTTTTATTATCATTCAAAATTTACCATAATTAATGAATGACGAATTATTCAAGTGACGAATAAATCACTATAATCATGTTAAACAAAATTCGTCATTCGTAAATCCAAATGCTATGCTAAACTGGATATTCAAAACTATTTTTCGTCTATTGGGTTGGAAAGTCATAAATACACCTTACCACCTAAAAAAAGGTCTTTTTGTGGTTGCACCGCATGCCCGAACCTCAGATTTTTTTGTGGGTCTTTGTACTCGACCAACCATTAATTTAGATATAAAATATTTAGGTAAAGCAGAGCTTTTCAAGCCACCATTTGGCTGGCTTTTTCGGGCATTGGGTGGAACTCCAGTTTACCGAAGCAAAAGCACTAATTTTGTTCAACAGGTAGCTGAAACATTTAAGAAGCACGAAAAGCTCTTAGTGGCCATCGCTCCCGAAGGCACTCGCAAAAACGTAAGTAAGCTAAAAACAGGCTTTTATTACATGGCTCATCAAGCAAAAGTACCAATTATTATGTCGGGCTTTGATTACCCTCGAAAATCAGTTATTTTTGCAGAACCATTCTTGACAACTGGCAATTTTGAAGCTGATATGAAGCAATATTTCATTCCATTCTTTGAAACAGTCGGCGGAGTTGATAAAGATTGGATAAAAAATTATAAAGCTGGAAAATTTGATGAATAAAAGGTCTGATGTCATATCTTACCCAAACACCAAAGAAATTTGATTGAATATACCCATGGAAAAACAAACCAAAGCTATAAGAATTCAAACTAAACGCTCACAATACAGAGAACACTCAACTCCCCTGTTTTTGACCAGTAGCTTTTGTTTTGAAGATGCCGAACAAGGAAAAGCCCTTTTTGACGAAACACTCGAAGGCAATATCTATACCCGTTTCTCAAATCCGTCAGTTCAAGAATTTGTTGATAAGGTTTGTATGCTTGAAAACTGTGAAGAAGGTATTGCAACCGCAACGGGTATGGCGGCTGTTTTTGCTGGTTTTGCTGCTCACCTCAAATCGGGTGACCACGTAGTAGCCTCTCGTGCATTATTTGGTTCGGCTCACCAAATCCTAACCCAAATCTTAGCAAAATGGGGCATTAGTCACACGTATCTTGATGCAACCGCTCCCGAAAGCGATTGGGAAGCCGCAATTTTACCGAACACGAAGATGGTTTATCTCGAAACCCCTTCAAATCCAGGACTTGAACTGGTCGATATGGAGATGATAGGCCGTTTGGCAAAAAAACATAATCTAATCTATTACGTTGACAATTGTTTCGCAACGCCGATTATACACACCCCAACCGATTTTGGTGCAAATTTAATTGTTCACTCTGCCACCAAATTTATGGATGGCCAAGGCCGTGTTTTGGGCGGAATAATTACAGGAACAAAAGAACTTATTGCTCCAATTCGTTTTTTCTGCCGTCATACAGGGCCTTCGATGTCACCATTTAATGCTTGGGTTTTATCGAAAAGTCTCGAAACCCTCGAAATCCGTATGGCTCGCCACTGCGAAAACGCAATAAAATTGGCCAAAGCTTTAGAAAAAATGGAAGGTATTACGAATGTAAAATACCCACATTTAACAACTCACCCGCAATACGAATTAGCAAAAAAACAAATGAAGGCTGGTGGAGCAATGGTAACATTTGAACTGGAAGGTGGTTTTGAGCGAGTGAAAAAATTTACACAACTGGTAAAAATCGCTTCAAATTCATCAAATTTAGGTGATTCACGCACAATTATTACTAATCCGAATACCACAACACACTCTAAATTGCCAAAAGAAGACAAAGCAAAACTTGGAATCACCGAAGGCCTTATCCGTTGTTCTGTCGGATTGGAAGACATCAGAGATTTAATTGCTGATTTTAAGCAAGCAGCAAAAAAATCATTAACTAAGTAGTTATAATTACATATTCGACAATTCTCATAATAATCTAAAAATTAATACTTTTATTTATGATAGATTGTCTACTATTAGCCATGGACTACTAATATCATCTGAGACAATGAGTGAGACCGTTGAGCAAAAATATATGGAAGTGATAATGAAGGAAGAAAACGCTTTGGTGTTTGCTCGCTTCAGTAAACTCATCAATAATTTATTTTCTGAAAAATCAGAGGCTCAAGAAGAAATCTTGGCATTAAAATCGCAAGTCAATACTTTGCAGAAAAGTATTTCCGAATACAAAAAAGAGATAGTAATTCTGAATGAGAGACTAAAAAAACAAGAATTTCTTGAAAAAAGTAAAGAAATTCAAAAAGAAAGTGTTAAAATTGTAGCGAATAA